>NZ_JAJAFY010000025.1:0-77248 GCF_025384885.1 Photorhabdus kleinii | reverse complement strand
ACATCGTCAGGGTTTTTCTTATAAAAAACCGTGTGGCGTCCCTCATAAATTCGATGCAGAAAAACAGAGACAATTTATTGAATATGATGAAAATCTTAAAGTTACAGCGAAAGACGACCCCATCCTCTTTCTTGACGCGGTTCACCCGGCTCAAGGTACTAAACTCGGTTATGGCTGGATGCGAAAAGGCGAGAAAAAAACAGTCAAAACAACGGGAAGCCGAACTCGCCTGAATCTATTGGGCGCACTCAACCTGAATGCCGTTGGTCGTACGGTGTTCCAGGAATATCAAACCCTCAATGACTACAACATTTGCTGTTTTTTCAATGAAATAAGAAAGTCTTATCCTGACTATCATCAAAAAATTCATCTTATTGCGGATGGGGCGGGTTACAACAAAGCTCATCTTGTGAAGGAGTGGGCTTATGTTAACAATATTGAGTGACATTACCTTCCTCCATACAGCCCAAATTTAAACCCGATAGAGCGATTATGGAAGGTCATGAATGAACATGTTCGAAATAACCGTTATTTCGCTGATAAACATGAATTTCGAGACAAAGTCTTCAAATTTTTCACCACAACGCTACCTGATATAGCGGACTCGCTGACGTCCAGAATTAACGACCATTTTCAGGTGCTAAAAACTGCATCTTGAAGTTTATTGGGTATAGATAATTAAGTAAAGAGAAAAGCTAATATTGTGGAGCCAAAACTCATTTTTCTTTCCGCCAGAAACGAAAAAGAGATATTTTCCTACACTGTAGCGTGAAGCGACGAACAAGATAGTTTGCTGTCAATTCCAGTGCCAAACACATCACGAAATAAATTAACGCGATAAATAAAAAGACTTCTGTCGGGTAAACCATGCTGTGGTTATTAACCTGAGTCGCCAGAAATGATAGTTCCGCCACTCCAGCGATATAAGCCAGAGAGGTATCTTTTAGCAGCGCAAACTACGGTGGTAATTTCTGGAATTTCCATACCAAGCATCACTGGCAACAGGAAGTAAGTCCAGAAAATCAGCATAATGACTGGAATTACCCGGAAAAAGCCCAATACCGCGGCAGGCTTCCGCTGCTTCACCCTCTTTTCCGATTTCAGCAAAGTTTGATTCACCGCCTCAACCAATCACTTTGGCTATCGGATAATGCCTGCGTAGAGGCTGCACGGTTGCTAGGTTGGGGACGCAATACCATTACACGGAAGTTAAAAGAACTCGAGTTGAAGTAAGGAGATAATATATCCAGTCCTACCGCCACTTTTTGGCATTTAATATATCAGATTCCCCATTAGCAGGATTAAATAACTGATCTTGATCACACTTCATACTATCCATGTAAGACAAGAAAATAATTCCACATTAGAATAGTTTAATAATGTTATTATTTAACTATCAAGATTATTTATGGGAAACCGTTTTCTTTATCACCGAAGCCTGACAGGGTTTATCCTGCTGGCAATTTCCGAACTGGTCCATGCTTCAACACCGGTCAGCCCTGCGGATCAAGAAACGATCACGCAACAACAAAAAGCATTACTGCAACAAGCCCAACAACAACGGGAAACGCTGCGCAACAACATCACCTTACCTCCATCACCCGATGTAACACCGAGTACAGAGGAATCTATCTGCCACACCATTCACCGAATTGAATTTGACGGTGCAAAAAACCTGCCTCGGTCAATCAAAGAGCACTTAACGCGCCCTTATTTATCCCACTGCTTATCTTTGCAGGACATTAATGCATTGGTACGAAAAACCACTAATGCCTATATTGAACGGGGTTATGTCACTTCCCGAGCCAAACTTATAGCACAGGATTTATCCTCCGGTGTTCTCATTATTACAGTCCATGAAGGCAAAGTTGAATCAATCAGTCTGGACGGTGAAACCCCTCTCTCGTTGAAAATGGCTTTTCCGAGAATGGTAGGTAAAACACTTAACCTGCGAGATATTGAACAAGGCATGGAACGTTTAAACCGCCTGCCATCTCAACAAGTGACCATTGATATTCAGCCGGGCAAACAACCGGGTTATTCCACAGTTATCCTAAAACGAACATCGATTCGCTTACCCATTAGTGCCAGTTTGGGTGCGGATAACAGTGGTCAAAAAGGTACCGGCGTCGGGCAAATTAATACCAGCGTAAACCTGGATAATCCATTACACCTTGCTGACCAGTGGGCATTGTCTGCCAGCCGTAACAGTGATTTCCGCAATAGCCATCAAAGCCGTAGCCTTTCCGCCAATGTGACGGTTCCTTATGGTTACTGGTTATTCAGTTATCAATATGCGTGGAATGATTCTTTTCAGAATATCCCGACGGGTTCACAAACCTATCGCTACACAGGCGACAGCCAGACTCACCGGCTGACAGTAAACCGGACGTTATATCGTGATGGTGAACAGAAGCTGGCATTGGATATGGGGCTGACACGCCGCCAGACCACCAATTTACTGGCAGAAGAAACATTATCCATCAGCAGCCCGACACTGAGCACCATCAGTTTTGGCGTTAATTACAATACCGTGTTGGCGGGTAGCTATATCACTTTTAACCCGATGGTGAGCCACGGTTTACAGGTGCTTGGCGCCACCAAAGATGATCCGCGTTTCCCAGATGCGCCACGTAGTCAATTTCGCAAATTCAGTCTGAGTGCCAGCTATTTTATGCCGGTCACAGACTCTGTTTATTACCTGTCATCGATTTACGGCCAGACCACACCAGACAATCTTTACGCCAGCGAGCGCCTGTCTCTAGGGGGTCAATATTCCGTTCGGGGATTCAAAGAGCAATATCTCACCGGCAACCGCGGCGGATATTGGCGCAACGAGCTGAATTGGCGGGTGTCAGAGCTTCCTATCCTAGGCGAACTCGCTTTAACCGGGGCACTGGATACTGGCTGGTTACGAGGGAAAACGGGACAAATCGAGGGCGGCAATGTCACTGGCGCGGCTCTGGGCTTATCACTGACTCACCCAAGATTCAGCCAGACCATCACCATTGGGAAGCCACTCATTCACCCTGATCACCTAAAACCGGATCACTGGGTCACTTATTGGTCAGTATCACTGACTTTGTCACACTTAAATTCAACAAAAGGGATAGTACGATGAGTAAACGCAACAACTC
This sequence comes from Photorhabdus kleinii, assembly GCF_025384885.1. Classification (NCBI taxonomy): domain Bacteria; kingdom Pseudomonadati; phylum Pseudomonadota; class Gammaproteobacteria; order Enterobacterales; family Morganellaceae; genus Photorhabdus; species Photorhabdus kleinii. The sequence continues at coordinate 74,111 of NZ_JAJAFY010000025.1, read as the reverse complement.
TGTGGCGAGAGGCACGAGTTATCTTTTAATTTACCTGACGGCAATCCAGCCGCTTCACCCGGCGATTGCCGCGGGGATTACACCGGATAATAACCATACTCAGGTACAAAATCAGGGCAATGTCCCGGTTGTCAATATTGCCACGCCGAACAACGCGGGGATATCCCACAACACCTATAAAGAATTCAATGTCGCCACTCAAGGCGCCGTACTGAATAACGCCACTCAAGCGGCTAAATCACAACTGGCAGGACAACTTAACGCTAACCCTAATCTGCATGGAAAAGCGGCGGAACTGATTATTAATGAAGTGACCGGCAGCGGACGATCTAATCTGCAAGGCCAATTGGAAATTTTCGGCAATAAAGCCAATGTAATGATTGCTAACCCCAACGGCATTACTTGTGATGGCTGTGGTTTTATTAATACCTCGAGCGCAATGCTGACCACGGGTAAACCCCAATTTGATAAACAAGGCGCACTTGAAGCCCTGAAAGTAACAAAAGGCCAAATCATCATTGGCAGCAAAGGGTTAGATGGCAAGGCGACAGATTATGTCGATATTATCAGCCGGGCGACTGAATTGAATGGAAAAATTCAGGCCAATAACCTGTCTCTGACACAAGGCGCTAACCGAATCAGTTTAAAAGACGGCACAGTTAAACCCATCGCTGGCGAAGGTGCTAAACCACAATTAGCCATTGACACCAAAGCGTTAGGCGGCATGTATGCCAATAAAATCCGACTGGTTGCCACTGAAGAGGGCGTTGGCGTGAATTTAAAAGAGTTAACCAGTAACCAGCGTGATATTACTTTAAATGCCAATGGCAAAATTGAATTAGGCAATACTCAGGCTAAAACCGACCTGAATATTGTTGGCAAAGAAACCCATATTGCGCCCAACATTAAAGTGCAAGCGGGACGGGATATTACTCTGGAAAATACCACGCTGGATAATAAAGGCAATGTAACCGCAGGTCGCGATATGCGGATATTTGGCGACACGGTGAAAAATACAGGCAACAAAGCCTTGCTACAAGCCAACGATAATATGTGGATACAGAAAGATGCTCAGGGGAATAAAGGTAAGTTAGTTGAGAATAGATCTGCGACAATAAAAACCGTGAAGGGAGATTTGGTTATTAGGACAAAGGAGTTGAATAATGTCCGTAGTATCTATTATTTTGAAAGAAGAGAAACAGCACCAAACCCGACAGATAAAAATTTCAATATCCTCAAAGCACAACATGAGTCTGGATATAATTTAAAAAGTATGCAACCTAGTGCCCTCATGTCTGGAGGAAATATTTATGTTAATAGTGACATATTGTCAAATCAACCATTGAGCAAAATTGAAGCCAGAAAAGATATATTTTTGACGGGAAAAATTTTTTCAAATACAGGTAGAATATCTGAGGACACATCAGGACTTCTTAATCTCTTTGAATATTTCCCTAAGGACACTTATGTATCCATAACCGACTCATTTAATATCCCAACGGGTATCTATCAACTTTCTTCTAATGGTATTTTTGGAAACATTGAAACATATCATCAATGGGATGATAAAAATTATCATATCTTACCAAACGGTGAAGTGAAATATGATATTAGAAAAGACAAACTTGTTGCTGAACGAGCAAGTATAATAGCAAAAGGTAATCTTATCGCCGACTTTAGTGACAGTATTAATATTGATACTAACTATCCTTACAGTACCCCCACTAGTTTAAGTTTATTCAATTATCCAGTCGATAGTGAAAAACTACCAGAAATAATGTCAGCTAAAAATATCTTATTACATGCTGGAAAAATAACCCTCAAAGATAAAATCAAAGCGGCTAATGATTTAAATATTGTTTCCGAGAGCGATATCATCCTCAAAAATTCAATACTTTTGTCACAAAATAATTTATCTATGACTGCTGTCAATAATATCAATCTCCAGCGAAGTAATATAAAAGGAAAGGATGTGGCCGCCATCAGTCGTAATGGGGACATTGAATTTCATAATGGTGACCAATTAGGTTATATTTGGGATCAACATAACACGGGTGAACATCCTGCATCTAATCAATTAAGTGCCACAGGTAATTTAACTATCAACTCTGGTAAAAACCTTCTTTTACAAAATGTCTATTTACAGCCAAGTAAGAATATATCTCTAACGGCAAATAATGATATTACAATCGAGAACCATGCAAATACCTATATTTTTGCGAAATCAAAGGTAAGAAATATGCACTTACCTATAGCAGGAATTTTGAATGCCACCGAATCGTTGACGATTAATGCTGGGGGGCATCTTTCTGCCAAAGGCTCTGATATGTTTGCCGGGAAAGATATTTATTTAAGCGCAGCCAAACATATTGATCTAAGTTCCCCTGAACTAGGATATATCGGTTATTTATTTTTACCCAAAGAATCAGCAGAACTCAGCAGCAGAATCACCGCAAAAAATAATATCAGCATAATGAGTGGTGGAGATATTAACGGGAAAGCCGTTCAGATACAGGCAAACGGTAACACATTATTATCCGCAGGAAACAATATCACCTTATCTTCCCTTGCTTATTCTGCAATTAACAAAGCAGATGATAACAACAAAGATGATCGACACATTACGGCTCAAATCCGGGGCGATAAAAAACTGACAATAGCGGCAAATGGCGCTATCACCACAGCGGGTTCTAAATTGACTTCGGGTGGTGATGTCATACTTTCCTCCGGTGGCAATATGCGCTTCGAATCAGTGCAAAATCACACTTATCGGGAAAACGGCAGTGAATCCACCGAATCAGTGACTCAGAATGGCACTGAATTGACCAGCGGCGGCATACTGACGGTTATTTCAAACGGCAGCATTCTATTCCAGGCCACCAAACTAGCGTCCAAAGGGGCAATGGATATCGCGGCGAAAGGCGGTTATCTCTACGCTCAGGCGATGGAAGAATCCAGCCGCTATGAAAAAACAGAAACCAAACGCAGGTGGTACGGTAAAAAGAAAACCACCACACGCACCCGTCATGATGTTACGAACAAAGTCACTGAATTTACCGCTGGCGGTGATATCAATCTGTTAAGCCGGGATGACAGCACCTATGAAGCCAGTAAAATCGCCACCAATAAAAATGCCAAACTGACCAGTACTCACGGTAAAGTCAATTTCAAAGCGGTTAAAAACAGCACCTTTGAACAGACGATTACCCATTCCAAAGGCTTTTATATCAAGCAGACCGATAAAGGTTATACCGAAAACAAATGGGTGCTTCCTGCTATTCATATTGGCGGAAAATTCACCGTAGAGGCGGCCAAAGGAGTTAGCGCGGATATCAAAGCCCAAAATGGTCAAGCGCTACAAAATGTGGTGTCAGTCTTCGGCAATACACCGGAAACCGCCTGGCTGAAAGGACTGAGTGAACGTAAAGACGTTCAATGGAACTTAGTTAAAGACGCTTATGACAGTTGGAATTACAAAAGCCAGCATCTAAATCCGGTGGTCTCTGCGGTCATTGCGATTGCAGTCGCCGCAGCGACAGCGGGAGCCGGATTAACGGTTTCCGTTGCCGGGTCAGCCGCCAGTACCGCGGGTTCAGCCGCAACGGCCGCGGGCGCTACTGCCAGCACTGCCGCCGCCATGAGTTCAGTCGCTTACGGCGCGACAGCTTCCGGCATGGCCGCACTCGCTTCTCAAGCAGCGGTAGCTTTGGTGGATAATCAAGGTGACTTATCCAAAACCTTAAAAGTGATGGGAAGCAGCGATACGGTTAAATCAACCCTCACTTCAATGGCAATTGGTGGCGCACTGGCAGGTTTTGATAACGTCATGGGATGGGATAAAGCCGCCAATGGCACTCAGATTAACCCGGCAAAAGCGACACTACCTAAACTGAGCAATGGTGACTGGAGCAAAGTAGCTCAACGGGTAGCTGGTCAATCCATTATCAGTTCCAGCCTGGGTACAGCCATCAATGGCGGTAGTTTTAAAGACAATTTCACCACCGCATTACTGGCCAATATTGGCAGCCAGATTAACGCCGAGGGTGCCGGGTTGATTGGCAAGAATGGTCAGGTGTTAAGTTTACCCGGAAAAGCCATCAGCCATGCGGTAGTTTCTGCCCTTGCAGCGGAAATTGGCGGCGGTGATGCCAAAGGTGCTGCTGCCGGGGCATTAGCCGCAGAACTGGCCGCGATAACATTGGATAAAACATTCAATGATCCAATGAAAATTCAGGCGGGCGGCAAAATCATCGGCAGCGTCGCAGGCGCCATTGCGACCAATAGCGCCAAAGGCGCTAACAGTGGTGCCAATGCCGGAGAAATTGTCATTCTCTTTAACCACCTGAACTCCATGAATGCCTACAATCTGGCTAGAGAGCTTCAAGAGGCACATAAGCAAGGAACGCCTACCGAAGCAATCTGGAACAAATACAACAAACTGAGCGCTGCGCAACGGGCAGAAATGTTGTCTGCCTGTGCCGGGAACGGTGGGTTATGCACACTGACCTATCAGGCCGAAATGGAAGGTGGGATAAAAACAGCCGATGCTATTAGTGGCTTAAGATGGATATTTAACTTATCGGCTGAGGATGCCCATCGTATCAGCCAGTTTGTAACGACAGAAAATCAGAACGATTTAGGGCTGTTGTATAACTCACTGCCCGCCTGGGAAAAAGGTGCGCTAATAGCTAAAGAAGCGGTAGAATCTGCCGGTATTGGTGGTGCTATCGGCGGTAAAGCTTCCGTTGCTTCGATTGTTGGGAAACGCCGAGGAAGCGCAATACCGGTACCAGAGCCAATAGTCGCTTCTAATGGGCTAACTTACAAATCAAACCCTAAACACACTCTTGGTCAGCAAGGTAATCGACCCAATGCAGGAATTGAACCTAAGGACTCGGTGGATTTATTTAGTCACTCTATTTCTTCTACTTCTAAAGAAAAGCAAAGATATTCCGTTGATCCTGAAAAAAATGTTCATCGCTTTTCTTACAGTAATGATGGTACATGGCATTGGTCTGGTAGTACTGGAGATCAAAAAAACCCATTAGACAGACAAGAAATTCCTAATGATGTAAAGAAAAATTTTGGTTTACCTGGTAAATGGAGATAGAAATTATGATTTTTGGTGATCCATATCGTTTTGCGATATTAGTAGAATATATTCCCTATTGGAGTGATAGTTCATTTAAAAATGGGTTATTCCATTTTTATATTAATGGGAAAATGTTCCCTGATGAACTAACTACCGCAACATTAAATGTGGATATTTTTTCTTTAGATGATAAAAATGCATTAGTTTCTTTTCCTGAAAATAAAGAGCTATTTGATAAAGAAATCAAAGAAGCATTTAACACGATGTTAGGTATGATATCTCCTAATCTGGTAGATAGTAACCTAGATGTGCCAGAAGATTTTGAATCGTCATATATTTATAAAGCTTCAACAGAGAATATTGATGATTTTGGTAGTTCTGTATTTGCTGTATCTTACGATGATATTGTTAGAATCATTGGAGCAAAACGACGTATCTTAAGATATGATAATAATGGTTGTGGTTACTGGGAAGATATTCCTAAACCCGATTTTTATGAAACAAAAATTTATAAAGATGAAGTTAAAGAAATAATTGCTAATATAAAAAAATATTATATATCATTATAATATAGTCTCCATATAACCCTAACTACGGTTGGGGTTATTTAGAAAGCTTCAAGAATCCAATAAACAAGGAGTTCCTACCGAAACAATCTGGAACAAATACAACAAACTGAGCGCTGCGCAACGGGCAGAAATGTTGTCTGCCTGTGCCGGGAACGGTGGATTATGCACACTAACCTATCAGGCTGAAATGGAAGGTGGGATAAAAACAGCAGATGCCATTAGTGGCTTAAGATGGATGTTTAACTTATCGGCTGAGGATGCCCATCGTATCAGCCAGTTTGTGACGACAGAAAACCAGAACGATTTAGGTCTGTTATATAACTCACTGCCCGCCTGGGAAAAAGGTGCGCTAATAGCTAAAGAAGCGGTAGAATCTGCCGGTATTGGCGGCGCTATCGGCGGTAAAGCTTCCGTTGCTTCGATTGTTGGGAAGAATAAATAACCTTATCAACCGAATAAAGGTGCTGTTGGTAATATGGGAGAGTTTTTTAAACAGCCAGGATTTGGGGGCCAGATCAAAAACGGCACACTTAAAACCAGTAAGCGATATCAGGGGCAGAGTATTTATCAAGCTCAGGGTAAACTGGGTGATATAATCAAGAAAGGCGATCAAATGTATCTGGACGGTGCGCATAAAAATCATCTTGAGCTTTTTGATAGTAAAAATAATTTTAAAGCAGCCCTTAATTTAGATGGTTCAGTAAATGTGGATAAGACCAAAGCTGGTCAAGGGAGGAAACTTAAAATTGACTGAAATAAACAAGTTAAATGACATCAAAACGATTTTAGTCGAGCTAGCAGTAGCTTGCAATATCTCAAAAAATGAGCTTGATAATGATGGTAGCCTTGATTATTCGTTAAATCTGGATGATGAATTGCAAGATGAGCTCAAAAAATTGATATCCATGTTTGCAGTATCAAAAAAAGCCCTTGACCAAAATGATATGGTTGCAGTTCAGACAGCATTAGTAATGGCTAGGATATATGCAATGAATTTACGCAACTTTTTTGATGGAATCTTCGAAGATATAGAAATGATAGGTTGGACAGATCGATATAATTGGCCGAAAATTCCTGAAAATTATAAGATCCCAGACCACTATAATTACCCTGAAAATAAGAAATAATAACCACCCCAGCTAAAAGGCTGGGGTTCAACTTATTAACAAGGTGCTAATTTTTAGTCGGTATTTTGCTCCAATAACAGTTTGCCCGCATGTTAAAACCATCCAAACTTTTCCTCCAGAAGAGAGCTCTCTTGAGTAACTGATGGTGTTATAGGCAGTAAAGCTTCGGTTGCTTCGATTGTTGGGAAGAATAAACAGCCTTATCAGCCGAATAAGGGTACAGCTGGAAAGGGAACGACCACTTACCCAGAAGGGATTCATTTTAATATTAACCAAAAAAATCACCTAGCCACATTTGATGGAATCTCTAAAAAAGGGATAAGTGGCACACATAACGCTGATGCGTTTAATCAAGCAGTATCTGAAAATGGAATTAAAATTGTTAGCCAAACACCAAGCAATGTTAAAGGCATTACGCGAATTGAGTATCAAATACCAGCAAAAGATAGAGCCGGAAATGTTATTGGCTACAAAAATCAAATATTCAAGAAAACAGTATATGATCCAAACGTTTTTTCTGACCAAAAGATGTTAGACCTTGGACAACAAGCTGTTTCTAATGGTTATAAAAATGCAGTCTCTCAAGGTCTACGAGAATATGAATCAACAGCAGGCGGCGTGAAGTTTCAAGTTTATTTGGATCAAAAAACAGGTACAGTTACTAACTTTTTCCCGGTGACACAATGAATAATAAACGTCTTTTTGAAAAAATAGATTATAGCAGTGATTCGAAGTGGGTTATGAAGGAGTTTTTTAATTCTATATATTCCCAAGGTGAATTTTTATGGGCTTTACCGCTTGTTCTAAAAAAGGACGGATGTGGAGTTAATGAAACCTATTGTACTTTTCCAAACTTAGATGATCCCGATCCTGAATATCATTTTGAAGGAGTAATGTTCGGGGTATGGGAAGGTGAAATCATAGTTCCCGAATCTACTTGCTTTGAGTATATAAAACTAGCCTGTGAGAAATATCTTCAATTACATCCAGAAGATACAGAGCAAGTAAAATCCTTACTTGCTCAACTCCCTTAACCAAGAAAGATCCTAGCATTCAATGCTAGGATCTTTCTTAACATTTGAACAATCATATGACTTGCTGATAGCCAAAGAGGCGGTAGAATCTGCCGGTATTGGTGGTGCTGTCGGCGGTAAAACTTCGGTTGCTTCGATTTTTGAGAAGAATCGTAATGCTGGCAACACAATAGGCTCAAGCAAAACGAAAGAAACTCAGATATGGATAGAAACAAAGAAAAAAGAACCTGTAGAAAATGCTTATGGTCACTGTGATAAACATAAAAGTGAATTCCATGAATATCAGAATTCAAAACAATAGAGTCTGTACATTATTCTATTATTTTAATATCCTTTCCCTATTCCCATAAAGTTACTGATTTAAATTAACATTAACAATCCCCCTATCGTTAAAATAGGGAGATTATGCCTTAGATAATTAAGTAAAGAGAAAAACTAACATTGGGGAGCCAAAATCAATTTTTCTTTCCGCCATAAACGGAAAAGAGATATTTTCCTACGCTGTAGCGTGAAGCGGCGAACAAGATAATTTGCTGTTAATTCCAGTGCCAGACACATCACGAAATAAATTAATGCGACAAATAAAAAGACTTCTGTCGGGTAAACCATGCTGCGGTTATTAACCTGAGTCGCCAGAAATGATAGTTCCGCCACGCCAACGATATAAGCCAGAGAGGTATCTTTTATCAGCGCAATCCACTGATTAATAAAGGAGGGTACCATCATACGCAACGCTTGTGGCAAAACAATGTACCAAAGTACCTGCCAACGGTTAAAACCTAACGATAATCCTGCTTGCCACTGACCGGCACTAATCGCAATAATCCCCGCTTTTACCCCATGAGCCAAGTAAGCCGATGTAATCAGCGCCAGAGCACAAACCACCGTGGTAATTTCTGGAATTTCCACACCAAGCATCACAGGCAACAGGAAGTAAGTCCAGAAAATTAGCATAATGACGGGAATTGCCCGGAAAAAGCCCAATACCGCAGCTAACAAGTTAACCCAGAAGCCTTTCAGCATCGCCAAAGCAATACCTGCAACCGTACCCAATACAATAGAAATCGCCCCGGCCATCAAACTGATAACTATTGTCAACGCCGCCCCTTCAAGAGGACCATCAGGAAACGTACCTAACAGTAGATAGCGCCAGTTTTCTGCAATGACTGAAAAATCCATTTTAATGTCCTCTCGTTATAGCTTGTTGTTGACGCCATTGCCCCCAACCTTCCATGACGGCAATGGTGGCGATATACAGCACCGTTGCAACACCGAATGCTTCAAACGTTTTCAATGTTTCGGTTTCTACTTGACGCGAAGCATATGACAGCTCAGCCACGCCAATTGCCATTGTCAGTGACGAGTTTTTCACAATATTCATATATTGCCCTAGCAATGGCGGCGTTGCGATCTTCAACGCTTGTGGCAACACCACATAACGCATTGCTTGCCAGCCAGTGAGTCCTAGTGCATGAGCGGCATATTTTTGCCCACGCCCTATACCGCGGATACCAGCACGTAGCTCTTCCGCTACGAATGGCGCTGAATAGAGGGTTAAACCAATAAATCCAGCCAGGAATTCGAATGAAGGCCAGACCAATGGTAGACCTAACAGGTTGATTTCATGAGGCGTGTTCAGCCAAAGCATCACCTCTTGCGGCAATATTTGCCCTGAGGCGAAATACCAGAAAAACAGTTGCACCAGCAAAGGCGTATTGCGAAATAGCGTGGTGTAAGCAGTTACCGGCCAACGGAGAATTTTCAATTGGCTGTCACGAGCAGCAGCCAATACAAATCCTAGCAAGGTGGAAGCTACAACGGTACAAGCGGATATCCACAGCGTAATCAGGAAACCTTGCCAAAGCCACCCCAAATATTGGGGAGCAAGCAACTGTTCTGTAACAAATAACTCAAACATATCTTACAATTACCAGGTATTACCAATGACAAAGCCCCGCAACAACAAACGAGGCTAGTTACCAAGGGCTTATCACTTATATTAGGACTCTGTTTGCTGCTCCAAAGGCGCAAATTTAAAGTCACCTCGCGGTTGGGCGGATTTGGTTTCCGGGCCAAACCAACGGTTATAAATTTCCGCCGCTTCACCCTCTTTTTCCAGTTTTAGCAAAGTCTGGTCCACCGCCTCAACCAAGCGCTCCTGCCCTTTCGCCGCTGCCACTGCCTGATATTCACGGGTGATGCTAAAAGGAGAGATCTCAAATTCAGCTTTTTGGGCTTCCGGTACATTAGCCAGCAGACCAACTAACTTGGCATCATCCTGCGTGATGGCTTGTACATTGCCGTTACGTAACGCAGCAAAGGCCAGAGGCGTATCGTCATAAGAGATTACCTTGGCTGTCGGATAATGTTCGCGCAATGTAATTTCCTGTACTGTTCCTTTATCAGCACCAATACGTAAGTTTTTAATGTCTTCGGGAGATTTTAAAACACCTTTACGGGCAATAAATTTTTGCCCAGTGGCAAAGTAAGGAATTGAAAAATTAACCTGTTTAGCACGCTCATTAGTGACGGTAAAGTTGGCGGCAATCAAGTCAACTTTCTTTGATGCCAACAAAGGTAAACGGTTTGCCGGGTTAGTCGGACGAAGCTCCAATTTAACACCCAAGTCATTTGCAATCGCATTTGCGATATCTACATCATAACCTGCCAGTTTTTTAGTTTGCGGGTCAATAAAACCAAATGGTGGATTACTGTCGAAAACAGCGATCCGCACTGTGCCGGCTTTTTTAATATCATCCAGCTTATCCGCCTTCGCAGCACCAGTAACCAGTGTTAACCCGGCCAATAACGCCGTAATAAGAACGCGAGATTTCATTAAACACTCCTGACAATAATTAATTCTTTATTAATCATCACAAGCTATCAATTTCACTATAGTGCATGAAATAATATAAAACACTATACTTATAACTATTAACAATCATAAGATAAAAAATGCCGGTAAAAATACCAGCATTCAGATTATTGACCAAGTGGTTAGCGAGCTATTCGTTATCTTTCGTCAACAGCTTTTCCAGTTCATCACCACCTACATGCCGGAAATCCTGCCCTTTAACATAGTAGAAAATGAATTCACAGATGTTTTGACAACGATCACCTATTCGTTCAATAGAGCGTGCACAAAGCAGGACGGTCAGTACACTTGGGATGGTTCGAGGATCTTCCATCATATAAGTCATAAGCTGGCGGACAATGCCTTCATACTCTTTATCCACCTTTTTATCTTCGTGATAGATACGAATCGCTTCTTCCAGATCCATGCGGGCAAAAGCATCTAACACATCATGCAGCATCTGGATGGTATGACGGCCAAGGGATTCCAAACTAACCAACAGTGGTTGATGCTGATGTGAGAATTTCTCAAGTGCCGTCTGGCAAATTTTATTTGCCACATCACCAATTCTTTCTAGTTCAGCGATTGTTTTTGAAATTGACATAATCAGCCGCAGATCACTGGCCGTTGGCTGACGCTTAGCTATGATGCGAACACACGCTTCATCAATAGCCACTTCCATCATATTGACCTTATGGTCATCCTCAATCACTTCACGCGCCAATGCGGCATCCTGATTATGCATCGCGGTAATGGCTTTGGAGAGTTGCTCCTCCACCAGCCCACCCATTGCCATCAATTCAGTACGGACATGTGCCAGTTCAGCGTTAAACTGACCAGAAATATGTTTGTTGAGATTCAGATTGTCCATGTTACGCCCCGTAATTAACCATAACGACCAGTAATATAATCTTCAGTTTGTTTCATTTTTGGTGTGGTAAACAATGTGTCTGTATCACTGAATTCAATTAATTCACCAAGGTACATAAACGCCGTGTGGTCTGAACAACGCGCGGCCTGTTGCATATTATGAGTCACAATCACCACGGTATATTCAGATTTCAATTCGCTGATCAACTCTTCAATTCGACCGGTAGAAATCGGGTCGAGGGCTGAACAAGGTTCATCCAACAGCAAAACTTCTGGCCGGATCGCAATGCCACGCGCAATACACAAACGTTGCTGTTGCCCGCCAGATAGACTGTATCCGCTCTGATACAGCTTATCCCGAGTTTCATTCCATAAAGCTGCTTTTGTCAAAGCCCACTGAACACGTTCATCCATTTCTGCTCTGGAGAGTTTTTCAAACAGACGGACACCAAACGCGATATTGTCGTAAATGGACATCGGAAATGGCGTTGGTTTTTGGAATACCATGCCAACTTTTGCCCGTAGCAGCGCCACATCCTGTTTATCAGTCAGGATATTATTGCCATCCAACAAAATTTCACCTTCTGTCTGCTGCTCACCATACAGTTCATACATTTTGTTGAAAGTTCGTAGTAACGTAGACTTACCGCAACCCGACGGACCGATAAAAGCGGTGACTTTGTTCTTTGCAATATTCAACGTTATGTTTTTCAGCGCATGAAATTTGCCATAGTAAAAGTTCAGATTGTGGACCTGAATTTTGCTGCTAGCGATATCATTAACTATGCTCATTTACTTCTCTCTGTTGAAAATATCAGTCAGTGCTTTTTCTTGACAAATAGCACACGCGCCACAATGTTAATCAGCAATACACACAGGGTTATCAATAATACGCCTGCCCACGCCAGTTGCTGCCATTCGGAGAATGGACTCATGGCAAATTTAAAAATGGTAACCGGTAAGTTAGCAATTGGCTGGCTCAGATCGGTACTCCAGAACTGATTGGAAAGCGAAGTGAACAGTAATGGTGCCGTCTCTCCAGCAATTCGAGCAATGGCCAGCAACACACCGGTGATAATGCCGGATACCGATGCTTTCAGCGTAATGGCTGAAATCATCTTCCACTTCGGTGTGCCTAAGGCATAGGCGGCTTCGCGCAGGCTATCAGGAACCAGTTTTAACATGTTTTCCGTGGTTCTGATCACAATCGGCACCTGTAGCAACGCCAAAGCAATCACCCCCGCCCAACCGGAAAAGTGCTGTATTTTCGTCACAACGACCATGTAAACAAATAAACCGACAACAATAGAAGGGGCTGACAGCAAAATATCATTTATAAAGCGGATCACCTCTGCCAGCCATGAACGGCGGCCATATTCCGCCAAATAGATACCTGCCATGATCCCCAGAGGCGTACCGATAACCGTCGCCCACAGAATCAGTAATCCACTGCCAACAATGGCATTTGCCAAACCACCACCTTCCGTATTCGGTGGTGGCGTCATTTCGGTGAACAACGCCAATGACATGCCGTCGAAACCTTTGGTGACGGTGGAGAACAGAATCCATACCAGCCAAAACAAACCAAACAGCATGGTCGCCATTGATAACAGCAGAGCGAAGCGATTTTTTTGACGGCGCCATGCCTGTTTACGGCTACGTACATTGGCATCAATAGGCTTTTGTCTGTCTACGGTTGCCATATCAGCGCCCCTCATTCTTCGCCAAACGCATAATCATCAATTTCGATAGCGCCAGCACAATAAAGGTGATCACAAATAGAATCAGACCAAGCTCCATCAATGATGCGGTATGCAAACCAGACTCTGCTTCCGCGAATTCATTCGCCAGCGCAGAAGTGATGCTGTTGCCGGGCATAAACAGTGAAAAACTGTCGAGTTGGTAGGTGTTACCGATGATAAAAGTCACCGCCATCGTTTCCCCCAACGCACGACCAAGGCCCAACATGACACCACCAATCACGCCATTTCGGGTGTAAGGCAACACGATGTGCCAGATAACTTCCCAAGTAGTACAGCCGATACCATAGGCGGATTCTTTCATCATCACCGGCGTCTGTTCAAAGACGTCACGCATAACCGAAGCAATATAAGGGATAATCATGATAGCGAGAATGACACCCGCCGCCAGAATACCAATGCCAAAGGCAGGGCCGGAGAACAATTCGCCCACAATTGGCATGCTGGCGAGGAGATTACCGACGGGCTGCTGGAAATAGGTGGCAAACAACGGCGCAAAAACAAACAACCCCCACATGCCATACACAATACTTGGGATGGCAGCCAGTAACTCAATGGCAATACCAAGCGGACGTTTCAGCCAGTTAGGCGCCAGTTCCGTTAGGAACAGGGCAATCCCAAAACTGACAGGCACTGCGATAATCAACGCAATCAGCGAAGTAACCAATGTACCGTAAATCGGTATCAAGGCGCCAAATCGCTCTGCCGGAACATCCCATGTTTTCTGCCAGAGGAAAGAGATGCCAAACTGTTGAATACTAGGCCAGGAGGCAATAATCAGCGAGATAATGATGCCTCCTAACAAAAATAAAGTTATCAGCGCAGCTAGCCTAACCAGTGCGCTGAAAATAATATCGCCATTTTTACTGGGTGCTTTCATTGCCGTTTTTTGTTCGGCCATAGAGCTTATTCTCATTCGTGGTTAACTCCCCCTTAAACGGGGGAGAAATTAAAACGACAAATTTAATCGATATTTAAAGCAATCGATATTTAAAACAATCACTATCAACACGACTTAATACAGGGCCTTACCATTGCTATCTTTTATCTGGGTTTTCCAAGCCGCACGAACTTGCTCAATCACCTCTTTAGGCAGAGTTGCATAATCCAGATCGTTTGCCTGCTTACTCCCTTTCTCATAAGCCCAGTCAAAGAATTTCAATACTTCTGCCCCCTTCACTGCATTTCTCTGCTGTTTATGAACCAGAACAAATGTGGTGGAAGTCATCGGCCACGCATTTTCACCTTGCTGGTTTGTCAAATCCTGAGCAAACGTTTTATGCCATTCCGCTTTCTTCGCTGCGGCACTGAAACTCTCTTCTGTCGGGCTAACAATGTTGCCATTAGCAGATACCAATTTGGTATAAGCCAGATGATTCTGTTTAGCGTAAGCATATTCAACATAACCAATGGAACCCGTCAGACGCTGAACAAATGCGGCAACCCCATCATTACCTTTACCGCCTAAACCAATGGGCCAGCTTACGGTAGAACCTACACCAACTTTTTCTTGCCACGCTTTATTCACTTTAGAGAGGTAGCTAGTAAACACAAAGGAGGTACCGGAACCGTCAGCACGACGTATCACAGCAATATCTTGCTCCGGCAGTTTGACTCCCGGATTCAATTGAGTAATTGCTGGATCATTCCACTTTTTCACTTTACCTAAATAAATATCGCCTAAAGTTTTACCATCCAATGTCAATTCACCAGATTTAATCCCCGGGATATTAACCGCCAGTACCACCCCACCGATGACGGTTGGAAACTGAAACAAACCATCAGCAACTAACCTTTCGTCGGATAAAGGGGCATCGGAAGCACCGAAATCAACGGTATTTGCCAGAATTTGTTTTACGCCACCGGAAGAACCGATGCCTTGATAATTGACTTTATTACCTGTCTCTTTTTGATAAGAATCCGCCCACTTGGCATACACCGGTGCGGGAAATGTCGCACCTGCCCCGGTTAAGCTAGTGGCAGCAAATACAGACAGAGTTATCAAAGAAAACGTCGCTGCCATTATGCCGGCTATGGTGGTACGCATCAGTTTCATAATCCCTCCTAATGGGATATTGAGAATCAACAAGGAAATATATTCGTCAAATCAAAAAAGGTGCAGGAGGGAAAATAGGTCAATTTAATTACAGCAAAATGTCTTAATTATGACATTTTTATGACAGCGTAATGGAAACTTAACCTGAGACTGACATAAAACTGTCATCTCCACACACCATTAAAATCAAATATTAGGAGATGATTATCAAGCCGTTAAAAATTATCTTCCACGACAGGAATACAGACACGGATAGATAATCCCCCTTTGAGGCTGGTGCCCATTTCAATTTTCCCGTCATGAGCATCAATAATTCGCTGAACAATCGCCAGACCTAACCCTGTTCCACTACTACTGCGTGCTCTTTCACCACGAACGAATGGCTGAAATAACCGTGGCAAATCTTCCTGTTTGATGCCAGCGCCATTATCTTCTACCTGAAACCAAGCAAATTTATTTGTCTGACCACTACTCACTTTAATCCAGCCGTTACCATAGCGATTGGCATTAACCAACATATTAGCCAATGCCCGTTTAATAGAAATCGGATTGGCGTTAACAGTTATTGGGTTAAGAGACAGATGGTTTTCAATATCCTGCTCATAGCCATTTTCTGCGGAAATCACCTCTTTGAGAATAGAATTCAGCTCGCAGAATTCCATTGGCATTTCCTGCCCAGTACGGAGATAGTCAATGAATTGCTCAATAATGGCGTTACACTCTTCAATATCTTTATTGATAGATTCAGACAGATAAGCATCTTCCTTGCTCATCATTTCTGTTGCTAGTCGGATACGTGTCAGCGGCGTACGCAAATCATGGCTTACTCCGGCAATTAATATCGTACGGTCACTTTCCAATAACTTTATCCCGGAGGACATTTGGTTAAATGCGCGAATGGCTGCACGAACTTCCAGAGAACCCGCTTCCCGCACCGCTGGCATCATAATACCTTTACCTGTTTGCCTGGCGGCATATTCCATTTCCAGTAAAGGCCGGTTCTGAAAACGGATATAAAGCCAGATACAACCAAATATCAGTAATAGAATTGCCAGTGTATAGCGGAAAATAGGAGAGAATTGATTTTGTTCGATCTCAGTCAGAGGAACCCTGACCCAAATATCGGGGGCCAGATAAGAATTAAGCCAAAGTATAGGGCTATCTGTGTTTATCTCCAGACGAAGATCAGCCTTGCCGCCAAGGTACTCGCCCATCTTCTCACTCAGGAAATCATAACGTTTGGCCCAACGTAAACCTTGTATCTCCGCGTCAGATTCAGAATAGAGCGTAATACCCAACTCCTGATAAATCTCCCGGCGAACTACCGGCGATATCACCAGAAAAGAGCCATCCTCTAGCTTCAACTTTTCAGCCATTAGGGTACGAACTTCATACGCTAATACCTTATTGAACTGCTGCAAACTTGGCATAATAACGAAATTCACAACAACCAAGTAGCTGGTTACCAGACTGATGAACAGCATAGCCATAATCAAGAATAAAGTATGGGTAAACGTGCTGCGAGGGGAGAATCGCAATAATTTCATACACGAATTCCGTCTGGCACAAAGACATAGCCCAGACCCCAAATAGTCTGGATATAACGAGGATGTGTAGGATCTTCTTCAATCACACGGCGCAGACGTGAAACCAAGACATCAATCGATCGCTTCATCGTACTATATTCCCGGCCACGAGCTAAATTCATCAGTTTATTACGGGACAGTGGCACGCCAGGATAAGAAACCAGTACTTTCAATACGGCAAATTCTCCACTGGTTAATTGAATATGTTCATCTCCCTGAAACATTTCCCGCGTACTCAAATTGAGGCTAAACTTACCAAAATTAATAATCGCATCATCCTCAGCCGGTAGGCCCAATAACTTATTCGCCTGACGACGTAATACCGCCCGGATACGCGCTAATAGCTCACGGGGATTAAATGGCTTCGGAATATAATCATCAGCGCCAATTTCCAGCCCAACAATACGATCTACCTCTTCTCCTCTCGCCGTCACCATAATAATCGGTACCGGATTACTTTGGTTTCTCAGCCTTTGGCAAACAGAAAGCCCATCCTCTCCTGGTAACATTAAATCCAATACGATTAAGCTAACAGATTCCCGTGTCAGTAAGCGGTCCATCTGCTCCGCATTAGCAGCACTACGTACCTGAAAACCTTGTTCTGTCAGATAACGCTCTAATAACGTTCGTAAACGCATGTCATCATCCACCACAAGGATCTTGTTATCTACTTGCATTATCAAACTCCAAAAAACACTACATGCTTTGATAAATTTATCATTTTGAAAGAGATTAACCCAAAGATAGAAACCAGATATCTGTATTTTGAGACTATTCCTAATAGGACTTATTTCCACGGTTATTAATTCGAATGATTAATTTAGTGGTTTATTACTGACAATGAGAACGCAGTAATTCACTGTCAACTATCGAATTTCTACCGTTATTTTGCCACCCACCAACCCACCAATTAGCGCCCTGGTTACCGGCAAATCGATAGAAATCTATTTATTAGCTGGATTAAATTCATCAGGCAGACTAAACGAAAAATGCCCTTTGCTGCATATTATCTGCTTACCTCCGCCACGGTTTTTCCTTACTAACGAGGATCTGGATCGATAATGTTCAGTTCACCAACGTTTGAACAAAAAACTACTCGACGGTCGACTTTTCGTCACCTTTTCTCACTATAGTAAGCAATTTCGCTTGTTTTTTCTTCACTTAAACCTTAACCGCCTGTTTCATCACCAGCAAGATTCACAGCATACATACTATTCAGTACACAGAACCATAAATTATATGATGAACATTATAAATATTAGAGCCAAATATCATAATGAGTAGACAGGTAAAGCAATCTTGTTACCGAAAATGCTAACTCGAAACCGTCTGTTAACCATTTATCTCTCGTTTTAACATCCATGTTCACCGCAGTGGGAGCGTATCGTATTCTCTTGCCACGCAGCCGAATCCATCAACAGTGATAAATTTATTCAACCGACAACGCCCCAAATGTCACTAATGCGTTAATCTTGCAAAACAGCCGGGATTTATTGATTAATGACTAAAAACCGAGTCTTAATTTGACATCTACCAAAATGGGCGGTTTTATACACTTATGAGGTTAACTACAGTATCTACATCAAGATAAAATGAAAACTAAACTGATAACCCGCGAAGGCTACAACAAATTAAAGGAAGAACTGGATTATCTCTGGCGTGAAGAGCGCCCAGAAGTGACTAAAAAAGTGACTTGGGCAGCAAGCCTCGGTGACCGGAGTGAAAACGCAGATTATCAATATAACAAGAAGAGGCTACGGGAGATTGATCGCAGAGTCCGATATCTAACCAAAAGCTTAGAGGAATTGCGGTGTGTTGATTATTCCCCTCAACAAGATGGACGAGTGTTCTTCGGTGCATGGGTAGAGATCGAAAATGATCAAGGTGAGATTAAACGCTTCCGTATTGTCGGGTACGACGAAATTTTTGGTCGCAAAGACTACATATCCATCGATTCTCCAATGGCCCGGGCTTTATTGAAAAAAGAAGTTGGAGATAGTGCAATCGTTCATACACCAACAGGAAAAGTGTTGTGGTACGTGAATGAAATCGAATATATAAAATATCTTTCGACATGACGTAGTTAGCTATATATCGAAGAATAACAACCGAATGAATCGCACTCCAGCGATTCATTCACTCTGCAAAGGCGCAGGAAATGAATTAATAAGCATAACAAGCAGAAAAAACCGACATTCAGAACTACAATTCGTGTATATATACGTGTAGCATACACGTATACTCAATGCCGGAGATAAATCATGACAGCCAGACAACGCAATACACAGAGCGTCACAATGACTGTAGAACGAAGCTTACTGAGCCGGGCGCGTGAAGCAGGTATTAACTTTAGTGCCACACTGACCGCCGCCTTGGATGCCGAATTACGCAATTACGAAGCGCTGAAATGGCGGGAAGATAATAGGGAAGCTTTGGAGGCGTTAAACCGTTTCCATGATGAACATGGTTGTTTTAGTGATGAACACAGGACATTTTAACAATGCAATTCACCGTTTACCGTAATACTGGGAAAAACGTTGTTTATCCCCTATTGCTGGACGTCACGAGTGACATTATCGGGCAGTTAAACCGCAGAATTGTGATCCCACTGTTGCCAGTTGAAAAATATCCTGACAGCAGTCGCCCTGTTCGAATGATCCCCGTTATCAGGCTGATAGACGACAAAGAATATGCGGTCATGACTCACGAATTGGCCAGTATATCTGTTTATGCTTTGGGTGCTGAATTTTGCGATGCATCGCAATACCGTAATCAAGTAAAGGCGGCATTCGATTTCCTCTTTGACGGTATTTAAGTCGGATAAGAGCAGACTGTTGCCAGACTGCACTTATCGACGGCAGAGATCCAATTAGCATTGAAGAGACTAGAAGAATTAGACAGAATGAATAATCAGAATCCCCACTATTTCAGAGCACTTAGTTTAATTCATGACGCAATCAAAAACGCGAGATCAAATGATTCAACTCACATGCCATGCCGCAATGGGTAAAATCGATTATGTTAGCTGAACAGGTAAGAACTCGAATTTATTCATTAGCCTATTAAAAAATTTAAAATGGGTAGATTCACATAATTAAGTGCAACATTGTTAATCTGGAAGTAAACATGTTCGTATTCCATTAGATAAATTCTTTAGGTAATCCCTCCATTTTTAACGAAAATCAAAAGTAGATTTGTAATTAATTAGTTACCTGCTTCTGGAATAATGCGATGAAACTCAAGTTTTTCCTATTCTAGCTATCCTTTTAGTTTAATTCTGATATTCAGAAACAGCTCATAGCAAATCCGGTAACACACTTATGGTACCAACGACAACTTATCACATTTGAGTTCAATCGCGGTTGCTATAGCGTAACTCGTCAAAATAAGATTAGACGTAAACTGGAAATTATTTCTCTCAGAACGTATAAAGGGGGGTTTTATGAATATTTGAAGCTTATCCACCAGAAGAAAACGCAGCATGAATGAATCTCTGAGCCAAATTATTGCAAATGAGCTACAAGCGCGGCCACAACAGGTACTTTCTGCGATTAGCCTGCTTGATGAAGGGAATACTGTTCCTTTTATCGCACGCTATCGTAAAGAAGTTACCGGAGGTCTGGATGACACCCAACTCCGTCAACTTGAAACCCGCCTTAGTTATCTGCGCGA
The DNA here is from genome assembly GCF_025384885.1 of Photorhabdus kleinii. NCBI lineage: Bacteria > Pseudomonadati > Pseudomonadota > Gammaproteobacteria > Enterobacterales > Morganellaceae > Photorhabdus > Photorhabdus kleinii. The sequence continues at coordinate 53,491 of NZ_JAJAFY010000025.1, read as the reverse complement.
ACTGTCGGACCGCCGCCAGACCATTCTTAAATCCATTGATGAGCAAGGCAAACTGACCCCAGAACTGGCAGAAGCCATTAATGGAACTCTCAGCAAAACAGAGCTGGAAGATCTTTATCTGCCATACAAACCGAAACGCCGTACTCGTGGACAAATCGCTATTGAAGCGGGTCTTGAACCACTAGCGGACGCCTTGTGGCAAGATCCACAGCAAGAACCAGAGCAGGTTGCCGCTACCTTTGTTGATATCGATAAAGGTGTGGCTGATACCAAAGCGGCTCTGGATGGCGCGCGTTATATCCTAATGGAACGTTTTGCCGAAGATGCCGCGTTATTGGCGAAAGTACGTGACTATCTATGGAAGAATGCCCATTTGGTCGCTAAAGTCGTTGTAGGAAAAGAGGAGGAAGGCGCTAAATTCCGCGACTATTTTGATCATCATGAACCTATCGCACAAGTCCCTTCTCACCGCGCATTAGCTATGTTCCGTGGTCGTAATGAAGGAATACTGCAACTTTCGCTAAATGCTGATCCCCAGTTTGATGAACCACCAAAAGAGAGCTATTGCGAACAGATTATTACGCAGCATCTTAATCTGCGCCTGAATAATGCACCGGCAGATAGCTGGCGTAAAGCTGTAGTGAACTGGACCTGGCGCGTTAAGGTATTGCTGCATCTTGAAACTGAATTGATGAGTACCTTGCGAGAGAAAGCGGAAGATGAAGCCATCAAAGTATTCGCCCGCAACCTGCAAGATCTATTGATGGCCGCGCCAGCGGGTATGCGCGCAACAATGGGACTCGATCCCGGTCTGCGTACCGGTGTCAAAGTGGCTGTTATCGATGCAACCGGCAAACTGATTGCCACAGACACGATCTATCCACACACCGGGCAAGCGGCTAAAGCTGCTGCAAGCGTGGCAGCATTGTGTCTCAAACATCAAGTGGAACTGGTCGCCATCGGTAACGGAACGGCTTCCCGTGAAACAGAACGTTTCTTCGCGGATGTGCAAAAGCAGTTCTCAGAGATAAAAGCCCAAAAAGTGATTGTCAGTGAGGCAGGGGCATCGGTTTATTCTGCTTCTGAGTTGGCGGCACTGGAATTTCCTGATCTGGACGTTTCACTACGTGGAGCAGTCTCTATCGCCCGTCGCTTGCAAGATCCACTGGCCGAATTGGTGAAAATCGATCCGAAATCCATCGGTGTCGGTCAGTATCAACATGATGTCAGCCAGAGTCAGCTTGCCAAAAAATTAGATGCCGTCGTTGAGGATTGCGTAAACGCCGTCGGCGTGGATCTCAATACTGCTTCTGTTCCGTTGCTAACCAGAGTTGCCGGGTTGACCCGCATAATCGCCCAAAATATCATCAACTGGCGTGATGAGAACGGCCGTTTCAATAACCGTACACAATTACTAAAAGTCAATCGCCTCGGGCCAAAGGCTTTTGAGCAATGTGCTGGATTCCTGCGGATTAATCACGGTGATAACCCGCTGGATGCATCGACCGTTCATCCAGAAGCTTATCCGGTAGTGGAAAAAATTCTGGCGGCCACTGAGCAGAAACTCCAAGAATTGATGGGTAACCCTGCTTCATTACGTGGATTGCAACCTCAGGATTTCACCACCGAGCGATTTGGTGTTCCAACCGTTACCGATATTTTGAAAGAGCTGGAAAAACCTGGCCGAGATCCACGACCAGAGTTTAAAACCGCGACTTTCGCGGAAGGCGTGGAAACCATGAATGATCTGCGTCCGGGAATGGTGCTGGAAGGTGCAGTCACTAACGTGACTAATTTTGGCGCATTTGTCGATATCGGCGTTCATCAAGATGGTTTAGTTCATATCTCTTCGCTGTCCGATCGTTTTGTAGAAGATCCCCATACCGTGGTAAAAGCGGGTGATATCGTTAAAGTAAAAGTGTTGGAAGTTGATCTGAACCGCAAGCGCATCGCTCTGACCATGCGTCTTGATGAGCAACCGGGAGAAACTCCCTCACGCCGCAATAACAGTGCACAAGCTGACCGCCATCCTGAACGTAATGACAGGAACCGTAACACTTCCCGTTCTTCTACCTCAGCCGGAAACAGTGCTATGAGTGATGCGCTAGCTGCCGCATTCGGAAAAAAACGTTAAGATTCCCATCACGGTAAGATGCACTGCTTCGGCAGTGCACGTTTCATGGTTCCTGCCAGAAAGAATCCAAACTCACAGATTCATATCAACTCTGAGTGACTAAGTGATTAAATTAACACCAAAAATGAAAATAGGATTAACATTGAAATTAATGTTGGTTATTATTCTCATTTGCAATTATTATGAATTGGATGCAAATCATACTTCATAATAATGAGTATGACTAATTTTCGATATTATACCCTACGGATTTCAAGATGCATCGCGACGGCAAGGGAGCGAATCCCCGGGAGCATAGCGAACTATGTGACCGGGGTGAGTGAGTGCAGCCAACAAAGAGGCAACTTGAAAGATAACGGGTATATCTTACTTACCACATATCCCGGAAAGTTATATGCAACTTCTTCCAGACCATAGTTACAAGATCATTGGTTTTTCTCCGAAGATCAGCCCAGCTTACCGACAGAAATTGCTGTCATTAGGTATGTTGCCCGGTTCTTCATTTCATGTTGTCCGCTTAGCGCCTTTAGGTGATCCGATACAAATTGAGACTCGCAGAGTCAGCCTGATTCTGAGAAAAAAAGACTTGGAATTTCTCACATTAGACAGCGTTCAATGCAACGCATAATTCGTTGCAAGCAACGAAACGGTTACTCTTAATTTAATCTGGCACCAAAAACATGAAAGCACTGACCATTGGCCTAATTGGCAACCCTAATGCCGGCAAAACAACATTATTTAACCAACTTACTGGCGCCCGACAACGTGTAGGCAACTGGGCTGGCGTTACAGTAGAACGAAAAGTTGGCCGTTTTACCACCGTGGAACACAAAATTGAGTTAGTTGACCTGCCGGGAACCTACTCTCTAACCACGATTTCTGAGCAAACATCACTGGATGAGCAGATAGCCTGCCACTATATCCTGAGCGGTGATGCTGACATGCTGATTAACGTCGTAGATGCTTCTAACCTTGAGCGAAATCTCTATCTGACGTTACAACTGTTGGAATTAGGTATTCCATGCATCGTTGCGCTTAATATGCTGGATATCGCTGACAGTCAGCATATCCAAATTGATATTGCTGAACTGGAACAACGCCTCGGCTGTCCAGTCATTCCAATGGTTTCAACCCGAGCAACGGGACTAAATGAGCTGAAACGGGCAATTGACCGCCATAAGCAGAATTCCGGGCAGTCACTGATTCACTACCCTGATTGCCTGTTGCAAGAAATTGAGACGTTATCTGGTGCAATGTCAGACAATTTTCATGCTCAACAACGCCGCTGGCTAGCGCTTCAGATGCTTGAAGGGGATATTTACAGCCTGGAACGTTCCGGTCTTGCTACCTCAATGCTGATTGAATCCAAAGAACGCTTGCAACAACAGCAACATGAAGAGCCCGAACTGGTGATTGCCGATGCGCGCTATCAAAGCATCAATACATTGTGCATGGCCGTGATTGATACCCAAAAAGCCATGCCAAACAAACTCACTCAGGCAATTGACAGAATTATCCTTAATCGTTGGTTAGGCGTACCTATTTTCCTGGCAGTTATGTATTTAATGTTCGTGCTGGCAATTAATATCGGTGGTGCGCTACAACCTATCTTTGACAGTGGTTCTGTCGCTATTTTCATTCATGGGGTTCAATGGCTTGGGCATACCTTAAGTTTTCCAGAATGGCTGACGGTTTTCCTCGCGCAAGGCATCGGTGGTGGTATCAACACCGTTTTGCCGCTGGTACCACAAATCGGCATGATGTATTTATTCCTCTCTTTTCTTGAGGACTCCGGTTATATGGCGCGGGCGGCATTTGTCATGGATCGTCTGATGCAAGTTCTTGGACTACCGGGTAAATCGTTTGTCCCGTTGATCGTTGGCTTCGGTTGTAACGTCCCATCCATTATGGGGGCGAGAACGCTGGATGCGCCGCGTGAACGCTTGATCACGATTATGATGGCCCCCTTTATGTCTTGCGGTGCACGATTAGCCATCTTTGCCGTATTTGCCGCCGCATTCTTTGGCAAAAACGGGGCAACCATTGTTTTTTCCCTTTATATATTGGGCATTGTCGTCGCTATTCTGACTGGCCTGATGTTGAAATACACCATTATGCGTGGCGAAGCTTCACCGTTTGTTATGGAACTCCCGGTTTACCATATTCCACATCTAAAAACCTTGCTTCTGCAAACCTGGCAACGCCTGAAAGGTTTTGTTATCCGTGCCGGTAAAGTAATCGTTATCGCCAGTATGTTCATCGGTGCACTCAACAGCTTCTCATTCTCTGGTAAGGCGGTGGATAGCATCAACCAATCCGCTCTGGCTTCAGTCAGCAAGGTTATTACGCCTGTGTTACAGCCAATTGGCGTTCACTCTGATAACTGGCAAGCAACTGTTGGTTTGATAACTGGTGCTATGGCAAAAGAAGTGGTAGTTGGGACACTAAATACGCTGTATACCGCAGAAAACATTGCTAATGAACCGTTTAATGCAGATGAGTTCAACCTATTTGCTGAACTGAAAGATGCAGTTGGTGAAACTTGGGATAGTTTGAAAGATACCTTCACTCTGAGCGTGCTTGCCAACCCAATCGAAGCTAATAAAGGTGACGGTGAGATAGATAGCGGTTCTATGGGAACCATGAGCGCCAAATTTGGCTCCGCTATTTCAGCTTACAGTTATCTGATCTTTGTTCTGTTATATGTACCTTGTGTTTCGGTGATGGGCGCGATTGCTCGTGAAACAAGCCGTGGTTGGATGACATTCTCCATTCTGTGGGGACTGAACGTGGCTTATTCAATTTCAGCTTTGTTCTACCAGATGGTGACTTTCTCACAACATCCACAAAGCGGCCTGATTACCATTCTGACCGTCGTCATATTTAACGCGCTAGTGTTCTACTTCCTGCGTCGAGCACGCAGCCGTGTGACGATGAAGTTAATCAGCAACCCGGGAAATAGCTGCCACTGCTCCAGTGGAAACTGTCACTAGGAGTTGAAAATGATTAGCCTATTACAAGTAAGGGATGCCGTTGCTCTGAATGGACGGGCAGATGCTAAATTGCTGAGCCACCAGCTTTCTGCTTCATTATCGATGGTAGAAGCGATGCTTGAACAACTTACAGTGATGGGCAAATTGGAAAAGGTTGATGCAACTGCCTGCCTAAGCGGGGGTTGCAAACAATGCCCTGAAGCACAGAAATGTGATATGGCGGTTTATCGGATCGCTGGGGAGTGTTGAGCCATTTATAGAATGGCTAACATATATAGTTAGTTTGAGACAAACCCCATTTTTTTAAAGTGGGGTTTGTCAATATCTGTTGGTCCAAAAAGTCATAAGTCATAACTAAACACATACAGTCTATTGATTTACAGGCATTTGAAAAACAAATTCTCCCCCAAGCGCAGCAGCATAGCGGCTTAAAGTATCCAGATTTGGCACACTCTTACCATTTTCCATACGACTAATGTTTTGCTTCTGAGTACCAATCTTCTGAGCAACATCTTGTTGAGTAAGATGTAACGTTTTACGTGCATCTTTAAGCTGTTTCATCAATTTTTTGCGGATCTGGATATCGTTATATGCTGCCAGAGTCGCGACGTCTTCTAAGAGAAGCGTTTTAGCTTCAGAAAACGGGATAATATCGTAATCATTATCAGACATTTTTAAGACTCCGTTTAACTTCTTTCATTCGTTTTAACAAATTCAGTTAATTACAGGATACACAATGGATAGCAGTATATTCGTCGCTCTAACGCACTTGACAAAAGTGTGTATTTACAGGGACTGCTACCGGAGACCTACAATCATTTTCTTCAGTCGTTTTACAACTCGTTTAAAAGGAGTTACATACATATTTTTCACACCAGAATAATCATCGTATTTTTCGCCAGTTGCACCAAAAGTCAACACTTCATCTGCCTGAGGCATAATTTGTGTTTTAAATAAGCGATCCCAAAATGAAAAAATAAAACCAAAATTTTTATCATGGTGTTTAACAGAACTACTATGATGTAATTGGTGATATGCAGGGCTAACAAGAATATCTCTAATAAAAGGAGGATATCTTAAGTAAACCATAGAATGTTGTAAATTCAAACCAAACATAAGAAGTAAAAACATAAATACATTTTGCCCAGCAAAAAGAATATACTCGTTCTGAGCATTGAAAAAATAAGACACTCCACCTGCATATACACCTGTAAATAAACTTGCTATCAGAATAAAAGATCCTTGATTTACAGGGTGCGACCTATAAGCAGTTAAAGGTGTAAGATTTTCAGCAATGTGATGAATTTTATGGAATTCCCACAACACCCTGATTTTATCAGATATAAAATGTTCGAAAAAAACTGCAAAGTCAAAAACAATAATTGCTCCTAAAGTCAAAACCAAGTTGAGAGCTATGCCAGGAATAACATGAAAATGAGGAATGCCAATGAATGACAGGAGATTTATAGTTCCTTCTTTAAATAATAAAGCTGACGATAAAATAAGGGAATATGTAAATCCAAACACTATCTTGTCGACAAAATAAAAAATGAAATCATCCTTTGATGATTTAGATGTTAATTTATGCGCTTTAACTACTATTTTGCTGACTTTTAATGGATTGACCGATTTATTTTTATAGGAATAAAACAAAACGGCAATCAAAAAAGCCATAAACAAATAGCCAATGAACAACCCATGACTTGGTGCAAAAAACACAGTTAATCTTTTAAAAAAAGGAATAGCAATATCCTGATATATAAAATCAAAATAACTACTGAGATTCTCCATATTTTTTCCATTTGTTTTAGTTTAAATTTGCAGAGAATCTGATTGACATTGTATGGTTTCAATCAGTCTTATAGCATCTAAAGATTTTTTTTGAAGTTCATCAAGTATATATTTGTCTTTATTTCCTTTGATGAAATCAATAAAATTATATACCATTCTGTGATGTTGTAGATCTTTAAGGAATATTTTTTTATATTCCTTATCAACCAATGGCTTTAGTCCCGATGTCATTTTTACTCTCAAAAATGGCAGCATCTTACCATAGACAAAGGAGCCGCAATATGGCATTACAAAATCTTGAATGCTAATCTCGCCCTTTTCACCAGATATTGTTACTTCCTGCCTAGCTGTAGAACCCCGATAGGATGAAGCTATACTGAAAGTTATATTAGAGCTTGTTAAACCTATAGCATTAAATTCGAGAATAGCTCCTGTCTCTTTCTTCAAAACAAATGAGTTTAATTTAGATATCTCTTTTCTTTCAATAAGCGATAAAATCATACGAATAGGGTATCAACCAAGATCGCCAAGGGCACCTTTATCCTCAAGATAAAGGTTAAATTTTATATGTGAATAATCAGTACTCGGCCAAAAAAAATTTGAGTCGATTCTGACAATTTTGCCCACATGTTTATTTATTAGTTTCGGTAATGAATTATATAACTCATTATGCACAAAGTGCGTTGCATCCATCCAAATAATATTTCTCTCTTTTGAGCGTTCAATAAATTCCGAGAGAAACACAGATGAAGGCAAAGGCTTTTCAACTAAAGTATGCTTTTTATACTCGAGACATAATCTCATATAAAACTCTTTTGTTGAACTGGGAGTTGCAATATAAACTGCATCCAGTCCCGGATCTTCGAAAAAAGCTTCAGGTACATTGTAGCCTTTTCCTTTTCTGCTACAGAACTCGCCACAAAATGATTCTGCGTTATTTTTACTTCTTGATAATACAGAATAAATTTTAACACCAATATTAGCACAACTCTTAGCTATGACTTTTGCCATTAATCCTGTGTCAATAATTCCTAAATTAATCATAAAAGCACCTATAATCTAAATGTTCTGTTACTTCGACTTCAAAGGTTAAATTTTTAGGAACAATAATTTCATCATCAGATTGTACTAATGTCCTCTTTCCCTCAATGATAAAATAGGCTTCTCCACTATAAATCCTAAAATGCTCAGTAGTTTCCGCAAGCCAGCGATATTTACCTTTTACCATAAAACCAAAGGTCACCAGATTATCATATTCATCTTGAAAATTTCGGATCACAGATCTCCCGTCAAAAAAATATATGTCTCTATAAATTTATATCGGCCATTACACATAGTAAGTACTTAGCTCCTTTATATAATCATCGTCGATACTTAGTTTTTCTTTAAAAGGTGATGTGATAACTTCAGGTACAGGATCGTAACCAAGATGTAACCTTTTATCGAATCTTAATGATAAATCCCGTGTATAACACAAAATAAGTTGTAATCTATTTTTATATGGACAAGGCTCTCTCCAGTGTTCAAATTTCTTCCCGTCTAAAATCAGAAGGTCACCAGATTTCATATTTACCGGTTTGTTTTCTACGTATAAACTCCAATCAGCTTCCTCTTTAGTATGTATGCCAATCGAGATAATGTAATCTACAGAGTTTCTATCCTTATGCTTTGGAAGTGCATATTCCTTTTTATAATTCCATAAAAAAGAATAACTCGGATATACTTTTTCATTTACAATGTCTGATACTAAATCACAGTAATGGCTCAGCATGGCTTCAAAATAAGGTGTGGCATAATACATATGGGCTCTGGTTGAGTCATTATTCCCCTTTAAATGACCTAAATTTTCTGAGATAGCTAAATATCTGTAAATAATATTTATTTCTCGTTCTGTTATTGCATTTTCGATAACATGAACACCATTGAACATTAATCATCTCTCCATTATTTTATTAATGAAGTTATCATGTCGGTTTTTAATTCTGGTTTCAATTTCATCAGCCGGGATACCGCTGATATCTGACAGCCAGTTAACCCCATCTTTATTAACGTGCAATATTTTCTTAAAAGTAGTCAGATGATCTATACCCTATGGATTTCAAGATGCATCGCGACGGCAAGGGAGTGAATCCCCGGGAGCATAGCAAACTATGTGACCGGGGTGAGCGAGCGCAGCCAACAAAGAGGCAACTTGAAAGATGACGGGTATATAACCATTTCTTTTTTAGCGGGTGACTGCTCGATAAGCTCCCTAAAGTATGTAATTCCCATTTGAACATGTCTCGCTTCATCCTGCATTGCTCCCTTATATATCTGGCCGATTAAGCTTTTATCACCGAAAGCGTGAATAAAAATGTTAAATTGCTCTAGAGCACCATTCTCAAGAAAAACATGACTGAGAAATGTTTCATCAAAACTTCTTAATTTGGCAAAGTGTTCAATACATATATCCCTAGTTTTCGGTAAATCCTTTATGCTGCCATTTGCTAAAATTGCATATTTCGCGAAAAGTTCAGAGTGTCTGGCTTCATCATTAACAGCTTGGGCTAGTCCTATTTTCAACGAAAAATCACCACATTGAAGCAGTAACTCCACAGCATTTTGCATTCCCAAAATTTCAACATGAACAGATAAACTCGCAACGACTATAGCTATCTCGTATAAGCTTTCAGGGATCAAATCTCTCCCGGCCAAGTTCCAATTCAGATTGCTATCCCATGTTTGCTTAGTTTTTCCTTTCAAGTACAAGTCATAGTGTTTTGCATTGATAAAATCAATATTACTAAGCTTATTTTGGTTGTACATATTTATTCCTCTCCTCAGTTAATTTATGCTTTTTAAATAAAAAATACAGAAATATCACAGCAAGCAAGATGCTTGTTAATCTAAAAGTGAATTCGATAGAAATGAGTTTTGCAATATACCCACCAATAATTGGCATCAAAATTGCCACTACAGATGAAATCTTCTGTATATCTCCTGTAGCTTTTCCTACGTGCTCAAAACCAATAATATTTCTTACACCGTATCTAATTGCGAAAAACGTCACACCAGAGGCGATACCAACGAGAAAAACCAATAAATAATATGTAGCATAGTGATATGTTTTTGCGTCTAAAAAACCAAATCCCCAAAAAGCCACAAAATTAGCCATAACGGAAAATAATAAGACATTCTTGGCTGACAACCTTTTAAGTAACCAGCCAGAAACTCGCGTTCCGACTATGCCACCGACCCCGAGAAGTGAAATTATGTAGCCTATACTACTTTGATTTTGCCCAATCTTCTCGAAGAAGATACCGAGCATATCATTGCTAAGAAAAAAGGCTAAGTTTGACAAAGTATAGGCCGAAACAAGTAAATATAAATCCGGTTTATTTCGCAATTGCTGTACGAATGAGAAACGTTCTACAGCAGTAACATTTATACTTTTATTTACATCAAGCCGAGAAGTATTATCAAAGTACGATGTCAACATGCCGACCAGATTAAATGCCATTGATAATAACAGGACAAACCATAACCCATAGTTTGTGTTTAGATATACAACAAGCAATGGAATGATTATTCTGCTAAAGTTGGTAATATATCCATAAATCTCATAAAATCTTTGAGATTCATTATTATCTACATTCAATTTTGTGTTTGATATTCCAAGCCCACACCGACAGGTTGTCTTGATTAATGTAATAACATAAAGAAATATAATTGGATCAGCTACAGATAGAAAAGGCATGGTAATGCCATTAATAAAGAACAACAATGTCCTCCAATTTAATACATTTCCTTTGTCAAACAGCTTGCCGAATAATCTACTTGCCACCAGAAATGGAGCAGCGAAGCAAGCACCCAATATCCCCATTTCGGATGGAGTAGCATGCAGGCTATATATAGCTATGATGCTTAAAATAGCGTAATCAAGATAAGTATCAAGTTCGTGGACACCTATACTAATGTACTTTTTCATCAGTTATCACCCAAGTGAGGATAGGTATAAATAAATTTTTACACCTATCCTTGGTTTTTAAAGTTTTATATTAGCTAGCTAGAGGTTGATAGTCCATGATGTCTCATTTTTAAACTTTAGGTTGATATATTGCCTTTAAAAATCATTCAAATACATACCACATAAAAGATTGAATAATATTTTCTCGTATTAATCTCATTGCCCACTTTGCTTTTATTTAATATATCTATTTAGTAGTATCACTAAACTCTGAGCTAACTGCCCTTTAAACAGATCTGAGGTTAATTAAAAAAATAATCAATTCAATGTGAGGTAGTCATCACCTGACCTTGCTGAAAAGATACTATAGATTGTGAATATCAACACCCGCGATAGCGTCAATCCACCGACGAGATCAGCGGGTTTTTTTCATGTACAGAAAAAACTTAGTAGAATTATTTTGTTAATAACACTTTCTCAACACTAATCATATGAGATTCTATTAAATTTCTGTTTATAACAAACCTTTCTTAACTCCAGCAGAGCTGGTAAATATTCATCTTGAGGATAAAGGTGTTTTATTTACTCATCCCTTTAATAAAGTTTTCGCTGAGAAAGCGCTATCCCTAATTAATTGGTATAGATTCAAATCATACTTATATCCTTATTTAAATCATTCAACGAAAGAATATTTGCCAGGTACTGAATTTAAAAATGGCTTTGACTTATATTTGTTTGACTGTGAATTAATAGAACTATGTAACAAATACATATTAAGAATAGAAGTTAAAGCAAAAAGTATTTTTGACCAAATCATAACAAAGTATCTAAACGACCCTTTTTGGTATCTCAGTGATGATGTATTCACACCAAATAAAGCACCATATCAGGAAAGAATGGAAATAAAAGCGCTCATGGAGAAATCTACTCAGGAATTCGCTGTTTACTATAAAAATAATGTCTAAGACTTTGATAAGCCCATCAGAAAAGTTCGAAGTTGAATTTAAAAATCTCATAAATAAATACAGTTATATAAATATTTTAACTCATTCAATGGGAATTCCCTCAGGATGGGACAAGGAAAATATATGGAATTAAAAGATAGAATTTGCCTTTCTTAGTAACAAATTGAATCCCTATGATTTATCTAATCGTCAGAAGAACTAACATTGAGCCGCCGCATTCACTCGGCGGACGCTTCACTTTTCCAAACTACGCCAATAAAAATCTGTTATCTCATCAACCTTACAATGCTTCTCTACTAGCAAAATCAGTCAACAACCCAACAAACTCATCAGGATGAGAAATAAAAGGCGCATGAGCGGCATGACGCATCATAGCTGAAACTGAACTCGGCCATTTTTCATCAAGAATATTGAGGATTTTTCTTGGCACCAACCCATCCAGATAACCGTAAATCCGCAGGAATGGGATGGCAAGATCAGCCAAAGGCTCCCTTAAATCTTCGGTACGCAAAATTTCCAGACCAACATGCAGCACTTCGACAGAAGGCATCGGCTGCGCCAGCACAACAGATTTCAACAATCGCGCATCTTGACGGGCGCTATCTGTGCCTAATGTCTGTAAAGCAAGAAAACGCTCAACTGTGCGCTGGAAATCTTCACTAAGCTGATGTTCGAAATCGCGCAAAACCTCCGGCTTAATCCCCGGCCAGTCACTTTCTGCGCTAAAATGCGGTGAAGAAGCCACGGTAATTAATCCGGCAACCTTATCCTGATGGTCAAGGGCAATCCGGCTGGCAACTAATCCTCCCAACGACCAACCTAGCCATAGCGCATTTTCAGGCGCATATCGCCAAACTTCATCCGCCATGTCAGCAAGATTCATCGGGCCATATTTCTGGCTACGGCCATAACCCGGTAAATCCACCAGATGCAAACGAAAATGCGGAGCGCATCGCATTTCAATGGAACGCCAAACTTCCGCATTCAGCCCCCATCCGTGCAGCAACACAAGATCACGCGAATCTCCCGCAGAAGTCTGCCAAAATAGATCAGCCATTGTTATTCTCAACTTTATTTGCCATCAAGGAAGAAACCTATGCTAACAATGGTTGGGTACTGTTGGCTATGCCGTCAGCCTCTTTGGTTTCCACATCATGGAGTATGCAGTTTTTGCAACAAGCGGCTGAAACGTTTGACAAACATGTGCCCGTGCTGCGCTCTACCCTCAGAACTCTCTTCACTGCCTTGTGGACGCTGCCTCAAAAAACCGCCTCTATGGGAAAATATGATAGCGATTACCGACTACTGCCCACCACTGAGTGGCCTGATTCGTCGCTATAAATATCACGGTACCCCACAACTTGCGTCAGTTCTGGCGCGTCTGTTTCTGCTGCACTGGCAACAGGGCTATCGTGATGGACGATGGTATAAACCCAACATTCTGCTCAGTGTGCCACTGCATCGACGCCGGCGCTGGAAACGGGGATTTGATCAAAGTGTATTAATGGCAAAGCAGTTATCAGAATGGCTACAATGCGATTACCAGCAAAGCTTTCTACAGCGGACGCATGCTACACTACCGCAAAGAAATTTATCGGCAGCACGGCGTAAAATTAATCTCAGGAAAGCATTTCAGCTTTGTGGCTCCGTCGCAGGACAACATGTCGCCATACTTGATGATGTGATTACCACCGGTGCGACCATGACTGAAATTTCCCGTTTGTTAATTCGTGCTGGTGCCCATTCAGTGCAGGTCTGGGCGATTTGTCGAACCTTGTAGTCAATACGAGAATGGGCGTATTATAACCAACTATAGCAGTCAACTATTGAGCAAATGATATGATTAATATTACTGAAGCAGCACAAGCTCATTTTGCCAAATTACTGGCAAACCAAGAACCGGGTACACAAATTCGTGTATTTGTCATCAATCCAGGCACACCTACCGCTGAGTGCGGCGTATCTTACTGCCCGCCTGATGCTGTTGAAGCAACAGATACTGAATTGAAATTTGATCAACTGTCAGCTTACGTTGACGAACTGAGCGCCCCTTTCCTTGAAGAAGCTGAAATTGATTTTGTCACCGATCAGTTAGGCTCTCAGCTAACATTAAAAGCCCCTAACGCCAAAATGCGTAAAGTTTCTGATGATTCCCCACTTGTCGAACGTGTGGAATACGTTTTGCAGTCACAAATTAATCCACAGTTAGCCGGTCACGGTGGCCGCGTTAGCCTGATGGAAATCACGGATGATGGTTTTGCTATCCTTCAATTCGGCGGCGGCTGTAATGGCTGTTCAATGGTTGATGTCACCCTGAAAGAAGGGATTGAAAAAGAGTTGCTGAACATGTTCCCGGAACTAAAAGGGGTAAAAGACTTGACTGAACACCAACGCGGTGAACATTCTTATTACTAATAACGTATTACTGATCACTTATTACTGATAACAAATTTTCCCGCTCGGATAATCGTCGGGAAAACATTATTACAATAATAATCTAACGGGATAATCTCTAAGTTTTCAAGAGCAAGTCAAAATATATATGGAACATTTTCAAACCATCAGCCCTGAGCAGGCTTATCAACACTGGCAGGATAAATCCGCCATTATGGTGGATATCCGCGATCCACAGAGTTTCCGGGCGGGTCATGCATGTAATGCTTTTCATTTAACCAACGACACATTGAATGAATTTATGTTACAGGCCAATTTCGAGCAGCCGGTTATGGTTATGTGTTATCACGGTCATAGCAGCCAGAATGCCGCTCAGTATTTATTAAACATCGGTTTTGAAGCTGTCTACAGCATTAATGGCGGTTTTGAAGCTTGGCGCAGAGACTATCCTCACGCTGTTGACTCCTTACCTAATCCGGCATAACACACCTCATGATCCGCGTAATCGCTATTTCAAACCCGCGTCTAGCGCAAGCCTTTATCGATTATATGGCAACCCATCAGGTCCATCTCACTATGCGCCCCAGTCACGATGGGCAACACGTCGAACTATGGCTGGAAGATGACACTAAACTTACTCTAGTTCAACAAGAGCTAGAGCAATTTACCCGCGATCCGCTAAATGAACGTTATCAAGCGGCCAGTTGGCAATCTGGCGATGTGAATCACCCATTGAAGTACCACAATAATCTGAATTGGCAATATTTAAGTCGTCAGGCAGGTCCGTTAACCATCACGGTTTTGTTCCTAAATATCGTCGTTTATCTCTGGATGCAATTTGCCGGTGATGATCAGGTGATGTCTTGGCTGGCATGGCCTGACGATAGCCAACATATGGAACTATGGCGTTGGGTCACTCACGGCTTACTGCACTTCTCACTACTGCATATCATCTTTAATCTCATGTGGTGGTGGTATCTTGGCGGGCAAACAGAAAAGCACCTCGGTACAGGAAAACTGTTTGTCATTATGATTGTTTCCGCTGTTTTCAGCGGCTGGGGACAATCATTATTCAGTGGTTCTCATTTTGGCGGCCTTTCTGGGGTTGTTTACGCTTTAATTGGTTATGTCTGGCTAACCGGTGAACGTGCTCCCGAACGTGGTATCGGTGTTCCCCGTGGTTTGATGGCTTTTTCGATCTTCTGGCTGATTGTTGGATACTTCGATGCATTTGGACTATCGATTGCCAACGCCGCCCATTTCTCCGGTTTAATTATCGGTTTACTGATGGCGTTGTGGGATAACCGTCATACATTCAAAAATAATAACCGACACTTTTAGACACTTAGAGGACTATCGTGAAGCAAACTCAACGGCATGATGCAATAGTTGAGCTGGTACGCCTTCAGGGCTACGTCAGCACTGAAGAGTTGGTTGAACACTTTAATGTCAGCCCCCAGACTATCCGCCGTGATTTGAACGACTTGGCAGATAAAAACAAAATACAGCGGCATCACGGCGGTGCCGCATTGCCATCAAGTTCGGTTAATACTGCCTATCATGACCGCAAGATCATGTGGTCAGAAGAGAAAGCACGTATTGCGCAACGTGTTGCTAGCCATATCCCGGATGGCGCAACGCTGTTTATTGATATTGGCACCACACCCGAAGCTGTCGCTCACGCACTGTTAAATCATAAAGCTCTGCGGATTGTCACTAACAACCTCAATGTCGCTACCCTGTTGATGACAAAAGAAGACTTTCGTTTAATTCTGGCGGGTGGGGAGATTCGTTCCCGTGATGGCGGGATTATCGGTGAAGCCACACTGGATTTTATTTCTCAGTTTCGGCTTGATTACGGCATTCTCGGCATCAGTGGCATTGACATGGATGGCTCATTACTGGAATTTGATTACCATGAAGTACGCATAAAGCGCGCAATTATCGAAAACTCCCGTTGTGTTATGTTAGTCACTGACCATTCTAAATTTGGCCGCAATGCTATGGTTAATCTGGGTAACATGAATCTCATTGATCATCTATTTACTGACCAACTTCCCCCGCCAAGCATCCAGAAAGTGATTGAGCAATATAACGTGCAGCTCGAACTCTGCTAAGAATTTTTTCTATATTCAGGGGATAGCACTATCCCCTATCTCCTTGCCGTTCCACAATTACACCATCTTTTAGCTTCTTCATTAATACCATGTAAATCATATGGATAAGGTAATATTTGTTATCTATATCACGTGAACATATTTTTTCTTAGCAAATAGTTGGCTATTGATCGATTTCTGATTACAATCTTGAGCGAAAGCGAGCATTAAAGAACTATTTCGAACATTTTAGGGGGATGCATGGAGACTAAAGACTTGATTGTGATCGGCGGCGGGATCAACGGTGCCGGAATTGCGGCAGATACTGCTGGCCGGGGACTCTCTGTTCTGTTGCTGGAAGCACAAGACTTAGCCAAAGCCACATCATCCGCCAGTTCAAAACTGATCCACGGTGGCTTACGCTATCTAGAACATTATGAATTCCGTCTGGTCAGCGAAGCGCTGGCAGAACGTGAAGTTTTACTGAACCTTGCACCACACATCGCTTTTCCGATGCGTTTCCGCCTGCCGCACCAGCCACATTTGCGTCCAGCATGGATGATCCGTATTGGACTGTTCCTCTATGACAATTTGGGCAAACGTGTCAGCCTGCCTGGCAGTAAAGGGCTAAAATTCGGTGCCAATTCTGTTCTGAAACCAGAATTGGTCCGTGGCTTTGAATATTCTGACTGCTGGGTTGATGATGCTCGTTTAGTTGTCCTTAACGCTCAAGAAGTCAAAAAACGTGGCGGGGAAGTCCGTACCCGAACAAAAGTGACCCGTGCATGGCGCGAACAAGAGGGTTGGATGGTCGAAGCCGAAGATCTGCGTACAGGTAAGACCTATACTTGGCGTGCAAAAGGTCTGGTTAATGCTACCGGCCCCTGGGTTAAAGAATTCTTTGACGATGGCCTGAAATTGAAATCACCTTATGGTATTCGCCTGATCAAAGGCAGCCATATTGTGGTGCCAAGAGTGCATGATGAGCCGCAAGCTTATATTCTGCAAAACGAAGATCACCGTATCGTATTTGTTATTCCTTGGATGGATGAATTTTCCATTATCGGAACCACCGATGTAGAATATCAAGGTGATCCAAAAGAAGCGAAGATTGACGATCAAGAGATTAATTATCTGCTGAGAGTTTACAACGACCACTTCAAGAAACAACTTAGCCGTGACAATATCGTCTGGACCTATTCTGGCGTACGTCCACTGTGCGATGATGAATCCGATTCACCTCAGGCAATTACGCGCGACTATACCCTTGACATTCATGATGAACAGGGCAAAGCACCATTACTGTCTGTGTTCGGCGGTAAATTAACTACTTACCGTAAGCTGGCAGAACACGCAACCGAGAAGCTCATGCAATATTATCCCAATGCCGGAAAAGCCTGGACCAAAAATGGTCAGTTACCGGGGGGTAATCTGGAAGGGTGCGATCGTGATGGTTATGCCCGTTTATTGCGTAAACGTTACAACTGGTTACCGGAAGGTGTTGCTGTACGTTATGCGCGTACTTACGGCAGCAACAGCGAACTGATTCTGCAAGGTGCTAATAATCTGGCAGATCTGGGTGAATCTTTCGGCCACGGTTTGTATGAAGCAGAGCTTCGTTATCTGGTTGATAATGAGTGGGTTGTTGAACTGGATGACGCAATCTGGCGCCGGACCAAATTGGGTATGTGGCTGAATGAAGAACAGAAGCAGCGCGTTGCAGCATGGTTGGCGGAGAATGATAAACCACGTAGCGAGATTTGATTTTTCTTCACAGAAAATCATTGATCTTCCAGTTTAGAAAACGCGACTACCGCGAGAATATTAAAAACTTTCTCGCGGTTTTTATTACGTTGAACTTACGTCCTATTTTTCCTTTAAACGTTATATTAGTCTTTCCAACTCAAAATTGACACAAAAATTAGCAAAATATTATATATATTAAGTGTAAAATACTGCCCTATTCTCCATGTTGGAGCAATTAACCTACGAACATTTTAAGATTCTTATATAAATAATACTTTTGATTCTTTTGTATTATGGAGATAATATAGACACTTCTATTAACTGTTATGGGATTAATATAGGATGTTTATATGAGCTTTTCTATTTACTTAAAACTAACTGGCCGCAAACAAGGGTTAATATCATCAGGGTGTTCAACATCTGACTCCATAGGAAATAGATATCAAATTGGACATGAAGATGAAATTCAAGTTTTATCTTTCGTTCATAGTCTAACTAGAGAACAAAATTCTGATCATCACCCAGTAGATTTCATAAAAATAATAGATAAATCATCTCCTCTACTTGGCATAGCTATTTCTAATAATGAAGTTTTAAATGCTTTTTTTGATTTTTACAGAATTAATTCTTTTGGTGTTATGGAAAAGTTCTACACCGTTGAGTTAAGAGATGCTTCTATTGTTGATATATGTGCTAATTATCCTCACAGTATAGACAGTTCAAATGCAATACCATTTGAAACTATTTCTCTAGCATACAAAAGCATAACATGGAAACACCACATAGCTGGAACTTCAGGCTATAGCATATGGGATGATAGAGTGTACTAACACATTATTAATCAATGCCATACCTTATTGTTGAAGTTATTTTAACTTCAACAGTTTTTTCTTTACTTTTATTGTAACAAAATACGACGCTATAAGAATAATTATCCCTCCAATTATACCAAACCCTTCTGGGGTAATTACAAACCATGCTAAACAAAGAGCAAATGTTATGAAAATTCCAACAAGATCTATTACAAAAGATTTAATCAAGTCCATTTTTCTTCACCAATTATCTCATGTTAAGTTAAAGGTAAATTAGTCTTTCTATTTCATCTAAAAGTAATTTTTCATCTTCTAAGGTTATGATATTTTTTCTATAAATATTTATTAATTTCGACATGTATGGTTCAACCAAAAAATAAAGCATTTCTAACCCCTTTTTCTTTAAGGCTAAATATGTCACAGGGGATTCTATTTTTAATTTTCGTGCAGATCTAGCTGCTTTTTCAAAGATCCCATAAATAGCAAGGGAGTTTATTGATATGTTTAAAAATGTTGCTATTTTTGCCTTTACAGATGGAAGTGCATTTATCTTAACCGATATTAAACTTGTTATTGCAGTAGCTACACTAATCTTTGTTGCTGTTTGAACGCCATATGTTGCTACTACTAAATTAAATTTCTCAGATATAATTCTTTGTGTTCTCTCAGGAATAAAATCATACATTGTATTTATGATTGTAAACACAATATCATAAATGACATCTCCTTTTTTAAAAATCGTCTTAATAGCTGCATCAATCATTCTCTGGTCTTCATTGGATATCTGCTTACCATAAATATCTTTATACAAAAAAGCTTGAGAGTTTCTCAATCTAACTAAACCTAAATAAATATCCTCCATAGTTGAATATACAATTGGTGCAGATTTTCTTGTTACATTATCTATGTTTTTTGCTATAACATGATCAGCCTGTTTTTTGTATGACAGATAATCCATAATAGAACTCCTTAGCCACCTATAGAATAGTCATTACAACATAGACATTTTCATTAATATAACTAATATGTCAATAGAAAAAGATAATAGATGTCACAGTTTCTCATAGATAGTAAGTGCAACATAACTACGCTACGAGCAAATAGGCCCGTATTCCTTTAAGCCATTCATAATCTCATTGGCATGATCTTTAAACCTTATGTTATGCAATACTTGCAATCATACCGTCAATATCCTATAAATATTTAGTATCAAATAACGACTTCATAGCAGTCATTGCCACTCCTTGCGTAAATTATTTTGATATTCCAATCCATCCGATTTTTTATCCCCCCACAAACCGAAAGCACTATTATTCTGTTCTGAAATATTAGCATCAAGATAAGCATCTATTGCTTTTCGGATCTGTGCAGCACGTGACTTATCAGGAGAACGTTCCTTCAAAATCTCAAGCTTCCTAATCGTTTCTTCCGGTAAATCTATATTAATTCTTACCATAGCAACCATATTTATTTCCTCTTATCAGATATCAGGTGTATGTATCGTATACCTCATTAGTTCGACTGTCTATTTTTTGGTCCAAAAAATTATTTTGATAACTAATCAACAAATTTTACTCTGAAAATAGCAATTGATCATGTAAACAAAACATTTAAAACATGTGACTTTTCCATTTGCAATAATACCTAAAATAGCCTATAAATAAAGCTATTACATACATATTGATACGGCTTTTTTAATTCTATCTTTGATTAATATACGGAGATGAGAATAATCATATTTGATACTACTGCCAACTATCTCTTTGATTAACTAAAAATTCAAATAAAAACAAATTCTTAAGTTATTTTTAGGGAATAAAATTAACAAACGACTTGGTAGCAATAGGTCCCCCCCAAATTATAACTAGCGAGATATTACATGATTATAGATATGAATATTAATGAATTATTAACAGCCGAAGCCTCATTTATGCTGGGAACCCTGACGTTAGAATCTAACATTATCGGGGTTATGAAATACGAAGATGGCGCCATTTTGATAACCCAAGATAGTCCGTTCTACCCGAAGAACTATAAGTGGCCAGACCAACTACATGATAATGGCATAATCTCAATAGATGATAAAGAACTCGCCGTGACAAAAGTTTATACCGCTGGCCTTATTGATGGTCATTTATATATAGACCAGGAAATAACGAAACAAGCAACACCGCCAGCTAAAATTATGCCAGCACACTACTTACCTGATTTACAGGGAATTTCTGAAAGAGATCTCATAGGGAAAACGGTAACTCTATCTGTGAACGATAAGACAAGATATAGGGTAAGTGCCACACACTCGATGGCTCACTTTATGTCTCTTGCTTTGAATAAAGCAACTAATCATATATGGTCTAAAGTATACGATACCGATGATTTAGGAAACTATAATTTAGATAAAGCCGCCATTTACCAATCTTCTATCACAGAACTTCAATCCGTTGATACTTATCGCTTTGGTAAATCGATCAAAAAGAAAGGATTTGATGAAAATATATTAATTGAAAACCTAGATAAAATTAATAGGGAAGTTAATAACACACTTAATAATTGGTTATCTCAGGGTGCGGAAATAACCATTGAATATCAATCAAAAGAGATTAATGATACCAGATTATGGAAATCTACAATTGATTCTACGGTGGTCACTATCCCATGCGGAGGCACTCATATAAATAATATTAATGAGGTCAAAGGCGTAAATGTTGAAATAAAGATCGGTGAATCTGCTGATTTTATTCAAATAACGACTCGTTGTGAAATATAGAGCCATGAGCCTCAATTTGCTTTATTTATTTTTTATCTTATACCCTATGGATTTCAAGATGCATCGCGACGGCAAGGGAGCGAATCCCCGGGAGCATAGATAACTATGTGACCGGGGTGAGTGAGTGCAGCCAACAAAGAGGCAACTTGAAAGATAACGGGTATATATAATACTGGGCCAAAATTGGCCTATTATCAATAAATCGGTGCTAAGATTATGACATATTATAACTATCAAACATCGCTAATCTAAAGTTTATTCTTTATAATAAATAAAAAAGAAAAACCTTATCATAAATCTATTTTATTTTCTATTCGATAAGGATTGAATGACTAATAGAATAACTGCAAAAAAAGAAGCAGATTTTCAAGTTCCTTCTTATAACCTATATCCCTCATATTCTTACGCAAATAAAATATTTCATGAATATACTTCTACATAAATTAAATACTTCTCTGTTGTTCTACCATAAGAAATATCAATCCTTCTGTAATAAAGCTTTGACAGTATATCCTTGATTGGGATGATTCGGTGTTTGTGGAAATGCCATCATTAGGTTCTGCTTATTAAGCAGTGGTTTTATATGGTGCTGTCTGAGATTCTTTGCAGAACGATTAAGTAGTATGCTTAATACATCAATACGGATATAGTGAGACTCACAAAGTTTCATAATAATCGATTGCATTTGTTCTAGCTCTAATCGACGATTTTCATAAGCTGGGTTTCAATTGCATTAAGATATTTTCAGGTATCAAGCTCACTGTCGGTAATTCTAACAAAGTTTGTTCTGGTGTCTGACGTTCATATAAATTAGGCCGACGCCAGTCAGCAGAAGACCATCCACTATACCCAATGGATTTCAAGATGCATCGCGACGGCAAGGGAGTGAATCCCCGGGAGTATAGATAACGATGTGACCGGGGTGAGCGAGTGCAGCCAACAAAGAGGTAACTTGAAAGATGACGGGTATATATATTTGTAACCCAGCATGCTTACGTTTCATAAGATTTCAAATGGAAACGCTAAATGTATATCTATCAATTACACAACCGCTATAATGACTGTCTACCAATTTGCTACACAGGTGATTTATGAGAACACAACCTAAAGAAACCCCGATCAACATCCGGGCGAAAGCCTTCCAGCGGGAGCTTATTGACCATGCAGCAAACCTGCTCTCAAAGACCCGAACTGATTTCATCTTGGATGCTGCCTGCCGCGCAGCCGAAGATGCCATACTCGATCAGCGCCACTTTTTCGTTAACGACGAAAAATACCATGTGTTCATGCAGATGCTGGAACAACCGCTTTCTGATAATGAAGGTTTTAAAAAACTGATGGGATATAAAGCTCCGTGGGAATAAGCACACCTGAAATATTAACGGCTGAACATAATATAAATGATTTTTATTGCCAGCATGAAACATTAAACGAATGGCTTTCACGCCGGGCTTTAAAAAATAATAAGCTCGGCGCGAGCCGCACACTTGTTATTTGCAAGGAAGGTACAAAAGACGTTATCGGTTATTATTGTCTAAGCGCCGGTTCAATTAATCATATTGAATCTACACCATCGCTTAAACGCGATATGCCAGATCCTATCCCTGTAGTGCTTCTCGGCCGTCTGGCTGTCGATGTGGAATATCTGGGGAAGAAGCTCGGGGCATTGCTTCTCCAAGATGCTTGGAAGCGTGTCACCAGCACGGCAGAACAGGTGGGCATTTCGGCTACAATCGTCCACGCACTTGATGAGAGCGCTCGAACGTTCTATACGCGTCTTGGCTTCGCCCAGTCACCGTTGGAGCCATACACGCTGATGCTTCCATTAGGCAAACAGAAGTGACTGTTCCCCGCCGTAAAAACGGCGAGTTCTCTTGCTCTGTTTCTAACCGCTTAAGCTTACCAGATAATTAAATAACAGGTCATTAGAAGTTCAAATATCACCACTTAACAAAATTGAAAATTATTAAATACCAAAAAGAATTTTTACTAAATCCTTTCTTCTCTTTGGCATATTATCGGAATAATATTTTATTCCAATGCAATAATAACTACTCCTTAAGTATTAACCAAATCCACCGCTTCACGAGTCAGGCGGCCAATTTCCTGCCAATTTCGGTTATCCACCAGCGCTTGACTAACCATCCATGAACCACCACACGCCACAATACGCGGTACAGCAAGATAATCGCGGATATTGTTTGGTCCGATACCTCCAGTAGGCATAATTTGCAGTTCGGTATAAGGTGCTAATATTGCTTTAATCATTGGCAAACCTCCAGAAGGTTCTGCCGGGAAGAATTTCAGCAGTTTTAACCCCAATTCCATTGCGCCTTCAATCGCACTTGGATTATTCACACCCGGAATAATAGGAATATTTAATTGCTGACAGGCTTTGACCGTATTTGGATTAAAACCCGGAGAAACCATAAAATCGGCGCCAGCCTGTTTCGCAGCAACCACTTGTTCACGATTCAGGACGGTTCCCGCACCAATCAGCATATTCGGCTGAGCCTCTCTCAACAGACGAATAGCTTCCGCCGCTGCCGCAGAACGGAAAGTAATTTCCGCTACCGGCAAACCATTATCAGCTAACACCTTACCTAGCGGAATAATATCTTCCGCACGCTCAACAGTAATCACAGGTACAATTTTTAACTGGCGCAACTGCTCAATCATCTGTCTCATCGATTTTTCCTACTGTTAAAAGAAACCATCAGTCACTGTCTTAGTGTCACTGACTGGAATAATCGCCCCTTTATGCTGAATAACGCTACCAGCCAGACGATGCCCCATGATTGCCGCTTGTTGTATTGGGCAATCCATCAAAAATCCTGCCAGAAACCCAGCATTAAAGGCATCTCCTGCCGCCGTAGTATCGACCACGTCAACAACCGGTGCCGTTGGGATTAGCTCAATCGGCGTGTCCTGTATCAAATGCTGATAATAGCAACCGGCAGGCCCCGCTTTAATAACAGCTTCTTTAACGCCTGCTTGTTTAAGGCGAATCATGGTTGCTGTAACCGATTTATCGCCCCACAACTTACATTCATCTTCATCTGTCACCAGTGCCAGTGAGGTAAAGGCGAGTAATTTCTGATAGCAGTTCTTGGCTTCCTGCACACTTTCCCACAATGTCGGACGGTAATTACTGTCGAAAACGATGGTTTTTCCCTGAGCAGCCAGTTCAGCCAACGAGTTTAGTAACTTTTCACGATCATCAGCAGGCAAAATAGCCAGGCTGATGCCACTGAGATAAATGGCATCCATCCGCTGTAATGCTTGCATAACCGAAGAGAAATCAGGATGGCGCACCATATAACGAGCAGCGGAATCACTACGCCAGTACAGAAAAGTCCGTTCTCCCAGTTCATCGAGTTGAATCAAATACAATCCCGGTTGATGAGCCGGATCACGCAAAACCAGATGGGTACGAATACCCTCGTCTTGCCAACGAGTGATCATCCCTTCACTGAGGGGATCCACCCCTAACGCCGTCACAAAATGAACGGCAATCTCCTGTTGGCTTGCACGTGCTAAATAAACCGCACTGTTCAGGACATCACCACCAAAAGCCTGATACATGGTAGCAAAAGGGACGCCATTAAGTTCAATCATACATTCACCAAGGAATGCAATCTGTTTCATGAGTTTTCTCCCGGCAAGGCAAAATAACGACGGGCGTTATTAAAGCAAATATCCTCAACCATCTGCCCTAACATAGCTTTGTGGTTAGGAATTTCGCCCTTTTCTGCCCATTGCCCCAACAAGTTACACAGAATGCGACGAAAATATTCATGCCGCGTGTATGAAAGAAAGCTACGAGAATCGGTCAACATACCCACAAATTGACTCAGCAGCCCAAGTTGGGAAAGTTGTTCAAGCTGACGCAACATGCCATCTTTCTGATCATTGAACCACCAGCCCGAACCAAACTGAACTTTACCGGCGATACCGCCACCTTGAAAGTTACCGGCCATCGTTGCAATTACTTCGTTATCTCGTGGATTCAAGCAGTAAAGAATCGTTTTCGGCAACTCATCCGTCACATCCATACTGTCCAGCAAACGAGATAATGGCCAAGCGATATTGTTATCACCAATGGAATCAAAGCCGCTATCCGCGCCAAGTAAGCGGAACATACGGCTATTATTGTTGCGAATAGCGCCGATATGCATTTGCATCACCCAACCACGAGCGGCATATTGCCGGCTAAGCCATACCAGAATCGCCGTGGTGTACTGTGCAATTTCAAGCTCAGAGAGCGTTCTCCCTGCCAGCCGTTTTTGCAGGATGCCATTTAATACCGTTTCATCAGGAATAGGAACATAGCGTAGATTTTCTATGCCGTGATCAGCAGCCCGGCAGCCATGAGCAGCAAAATGCTCAAGCCGACGCTCCAACGCGTTCAACACATCAGCAAAAGCAGCGATCGATACATCAGCCACGGCCTCAAGCTGTTTGATATAGTCAACGAAACCCACCAGCTCAATTTTAAACACCCTATCAGGACGCCAGCTTGGCAATATTTCGATATCGAAACTCTCATCTGTCGCGATTTGGCGGTGATATTGCAGAGAATCCACCGGATCATCCGTAGTTCCAACCATACGCACATTCATTTGCTGCATAATGCCACGAGCTGAAAATTCCGGTGTTGCCAGTTTTTCGTTGCATTGATGCCAGATTTCATCAGCAGTTTGCGGCCCGAACAATTTCCCGGTAATACCAAATGGACGACGTAATTCCAAGTGAGTCCAGTGATAAAGCGGATTCCCTAATGTTAGCGGTACTGTTTTTGCCCATGCCTGATATTTTTCAGCATTACTGGTTTGCTTGCCGGTAATCAACGATTCATCAATACCCGCACAGCGCATAGCCCGCCATTTATAATGATCCCCTTCTAACCAAATCTGACTAAGATTATCAAACCGGCGATTTTCAGCAATTTCTCGTGGATTAAGATGACAGTGATAATCATAAATCGGCATATCTGCGGCATGTTCATGATATAGCTGACGAGCAGTTTCACTGTTTAGAAGAAAATCTTCACACATAAAATTTTTCATATCTTTGTTCCTGTCAGCCAAATCAAAGTGTCGCCACAGCATGACGGGCGCCGCGTTCCAATAATAATTGATAAGCTTCGGTAACTGCCCGGACAAGATGCGAATTAGCTAATAATGGGCTGCCGAAAATCGCCAACAGTGCAAGCACTACATCAGCAGATAACCCATGTTGCTGATAAATAGATTTAAATTGCTCAACGAGCGGATCACGCACATTAATCAATTTGCCTTGTTCATCTTTTCCACTGACATAACGCATCCACCCGGCGATACCCAAAGTTAAATGGCGGTAATCGCTGCCGTTTGCCAGATGATAAGTGACAGAATCAAACATACGTTGTGGCAGTTTCTGGCTGCCATCCATTGCTATCTGCCAGGTTTGATGCTTAAGGTTGGGGTTACTAAAACGCTCAATCAGTAGATGAGCATACTGGAAAAGATCGGTTCCTACCGGCATCGTCAAAGTTGGCGCTTGTTCTTTCAGCATCAGATCCAAGGCAGCTTGCCGGTAATCGGGGTTCGCCATTGTGTCAGCAATATATGTATATCCTGCCAAATAGCCCAGATAGGCTAAAAATGAGTGGCTGCCGTTTAACATCCGTAATTTCATAGTTTCAAAAGGCACCACATCTTTAACAAACTGCGCCCCTGCTACATCCCAGTTTGGACGGCCATTGGCAAAGTTATCTTCAATTACCCACTGACGGAAAGGTTCACAGGTGATTGCACACGGATCATATACCCCCAACTGTTCAGCTATCTGCTCCAACGATTCTAATGTGGCCGCAGGAACAATACGGTCAACCATAGTGCATGGGAACGTCACATTCAGTTCAATCCATTGGGCTAACTTTTCATCACGTAAGCGGGCAAAACCCACCACCGCTTCACGGGCAACTTTGCCATTCTCTCTGACATTATCGCAGGACATCACCGTCAATGGCGGCAAGTCACGTTCATAACGCAGACGAAGCGCCTCGACAATATAACCAATGGCCGATGTCGGTTCGGTTGGGTTAGCTAAATCCCGTTGAATGAATGCATTATTCACATCCAGTTTGCCGCTGGCTGCATCGATGCAATACCCTTTTTCGGTAATCGTCAGAGAAATAATCGCCACTTGCGGCTGCGCTATAGTTTCCAGAATACCTTGCTGACCGACAAACTCAGGGTGCAAAGCATCAATCATAGAGCCGATAATTTTCAGCTCCGTTTTTTCCGCCCCTTTCTCCGCAATGGTACACAAGCAATCCTGCTCTTTAAGTTGCTGAATCAACCGATGACCGGAGAACAAACTAACTTCACAAATTCCCCAGTCACTGCCCGTTTTTTCCAACATATGGTGAGTAAAAACCGCCTGATGTGCGCGGTGAAAAGCGCCACATCCCAGATGAACAATACGGGTAACCAATTTTTGACGATCATAAGAAGGCAGAGAAATAGCAGGATTGATGTTGCTGTTGGCTATATTACGGATCATAGAACAATTCCTGTTTAATGACGCGGATTACCTGAATGCTCAGTCATTCAGTAACATCTGAGGCAACCACAAGCTCAGTTGCGGTATAAAGGTCACCAACATCAACGCGATAACCAAAGCGCAATACATGGGGACTAAGGGTTTCAATACCTTATTAATGCTGACCTCACCGATAGAACAACCCACAAACAGCGCACTCCCTACCGGCGGTGTACAGATACCAATAGCCAGATTAAAGGTCATAATGATGCCAAAATGTACCGGATCAACGCCCATATTCTGCGCTACTGGCAGGAAAATCGGCGTAAAAATCAGAATCGCCGGTGTCATATCCATAAAGGTTCCGACCAACAACAGAATGAGATTAATGACCAACAGAATAACCAGAGGGTTTTCAGAAACCGCCATAAGTGCATCAGCGATCAAATAGGGCAGATCCGCATTCGCCATTGCCCAAGACATGCCCATTGATGCACCAATCAACAACAAAACAATGGAAGTGGTCACCGCAGAATCCAAAATGATTTTGGGTAATTGGGTGATACTGACTTCACGATAAATCAATACTGCTAATACAAAGCTATATAACACGGCAATCGCCGAGGCTTCTGTGGCGGTAAAAATACCCGCAATGATCCCTCCCATAATAACCACAACCAGCATCAGAGAAGGCAATGCGCGAACCAATGTGGTGAAAAACTCGTTCCATGTCGGCTTAGGTGATACCGGATAACCACGGCGTTTGGCAATAATTGCCGCCACAATCATCAAGGATAGGCCCATCAAAATACCGGGAATATAACCTGCCAAAAACAGCGCCGCAATTGATGTGCCACCAGAAACCAGTGAGTAAACAATCAAGGTGTTACTTGGCGGGATCAACAAACCGGCAGGGCAGGAAGCAATGTTTACCGCAGCAGAATATTCCGGCTCATAACCCTCTTTTTTCTGCATCGGCGCCATCGTTCCACCGACCGCCGCAGCCGATGCCACCGCTGAACCCGAAATCGCACCGAAAAACATATTCGCCATAATATTGACGTGCACCAGAGAACCGGGCAAACGGCCACCTATGACTTTTGCCAGATTAATCAAACGGGCAGCAATTCCCCCCTGATTCATCATATTCCCCGCCAGAATAAAAAACGGGATAGCGAGTAAAGAAAAGTTATCAACACAGACTGCCATACGTTGCGCAACCACGGTAATCGCCGCTTCCAGTGGCAAAGTCATCATAATTGCCAGTAATGATGATAAGCCAATCGCAAAGGATACCGGTACACCCAGTGCCAGCAACACGGCAAAACTACCAAACAACGCTAAAACCACTTGCCAATCCATAAGCCCATCCTCTTCTGCCTGGTGACTTTATTGATTTTCAGAAATAACCGCGTCTTTACCTGAAAAATTCCGAATCAGAGCAATAATGTCTACCAACACATAGCAAATCATCAGAACACCGCTAATTGGCAGACATAAATAGACATATCCCATCTGTAATCCCAGCGCGGGAGTGATCTGCCCGGTTTCAAGGGTTGAGATCACCAGTACCGATCCGCCATACACCAATACGATCGAAGCAAACAGAGCGATCGCGGCCTGGATCACCAAACCCACACTATTTTTTCCTGTTCCCTTAAGTTTTATCGTTAACAAGTCGATAGCTAAATGACGATGTTGACCTGTGGTATATGCCGCGCCAATCATGGCAACCCACATAAACAGATAACGAGCGAGTTCATCGGTTACCGTACTCGGCGTACCAAACACATAGCGGGAAACCACCTGCCATGTGACACAAAACACCAAAAAAACGGAAAGGCTGACGGTAAAAAATGCCAAACCTTTATTGATGCAATATACAAGGTTTTTCACGGGGCTTTGTCCTTATTGACCTCAATGGATGCCCTATTTGATTGACCAAATGGACAAACTGTCTGACCAAAATCAGTAAAGGAAGCTTTACGTTGCCTGGATTATAAGATCCAGGTCAAAAAAACATCCAGTGAGCGGGATCACAAACTGACTGGTTCACCATTTGGTCCGATTATTTTGTGATATTGGTCAACCAAATTACTTTTACTTTTTGACGAAATCCGAAGTGATGCTTATGGTTTGACCGTCAGTTCAGTTGTGCCCGTAACCTATTTACAACAATTGGAGAACGAATAATGAGCAATGCTAAGCGTATTTTATCTACTGTAATCGGAGCGATATTGGCCTTAGGCGCGTCACAAGTTATGGCAGTAACAACATTAAAACTCAGCCATAACCATAACCGCGATCATGCAGTGCACAAGGCCATGACTCAGTTTGCGGATGAAGTTCGCCAAAAAACGAATGGCGATGTTCGTATTCGGATCTATCCAGACGCACAATTGGGTAACCAACGGGAATCGATGGAACTAATGCAAAATGGCGCGCTGGATTTAGTTAAATCTAACGCCGCAGAACTGGAAGCTTTTTCGCCCGCTTATTCCGCTTTTAACTTACCTTATCTGTTCCGCGATAAAGCCCATTACGAAAAGATTAAAAACGGCGAGATTGGTAAAGAGATTCTGACATCCAGCAAAAACCGTGGCTTTATTGGCATAACCTACTATGAAGCCGGCGCTCGCAGCTTCTACGCCAAAAAACCTATCCGCACGCCTGAGGATCTAAAAGGCATGAAAATTCGGGTTCAGCCTAGCCCAACCGCCATTTCTATGGTGAAAAACTTAGGTGGTAACCCAACACCGCTGGCTTATGGCGAACTGTATACTGCTCTACAACAGGGTGTGGTAGATGCCGCAGAAAATAATATTCCCTCTTTTAGCCTGAGCCGTCACAGTGAAGTTGCCAGATACTTCTCGCTGGATAACCATACTATGGTGCCAGACGTCCTTGTTATTTCTACTAAATCGCTAAATAAGCTGTCAGCAGAGCAACAAAAAATTCTCATCAATGTTGCCATTAACTCCTCTCAATATATGACGCAATTGTGGGAAAAATCAGAGGAGAAAGAGCGCCAGAATGCAGAGAAAATTGGAGTCAAGTTCGTCGATGTGGATCAAAAATCGTTTGAAGAAGCGGTCAAACCGATGTACGACGACATTAAGAAAAGCGACCCAGTGCTTTACCGCATGGTGGAGCGCATCCGCGCAGTCAGATAATTATTGGTGAAGGCCATTTGGCCTTCGCCCTTAAGTGGCATTTTTGGTTGACCAATTTCTATTTTTGATTATTATCTACACAACACCATCGATAATCACGACAACAATAGTGACACCATGAAGCATTTACTTGAGCCAAAACGTCCTTACCAAGAAGTTGGCATTTCATTAAGAGAGATGATTGCCAACCAGCAATATCGTATCGGGGATCGCTTACCTCCAGAGCGAGAACTTGCTGAATTATTAAGAGTTTCCAGAACCGTTGTGCGTGAAGCATTAATTATGCTCGAACTAGAAAACCTTATTGAAGTCCGCAAAGGTTCCGGGATCTATATTATTAACCGCCCTCACCTACCCACTTCCTCTTCATGCTCAGTTAACGCAGCAGGACCTTTCGAGCTATTACAAGCTCGCCAATTACTGGAAAGTAATATTGCCGAATTTGCCGCCATGCAAGTGACGCCAAATAACATTGCTAATATGCGTCGAGCATTACAAAAAGAATCCGAAGATTTGGCCTCCGGTGAAGATGAATCCGGCGACAGAGAATTCCATCTGGCGATTGCGGAAGCAACCCATAACAGTATGTTAGTTGAACTGCTTAAACAATCTTGGGCATGGCGGGAAAATAATCCCATGTGGCAGAAACTGCACACGCGAATTACCGATAAAGATTATCGTAAAGAATGGCTGGATGATCATCAGATCATTTTATCCGCCATGATCAAAAAAGATCCGGCGGCAGCGAAACAAGCCATGTGGCAACATTTGGAGAATGTGAAATTACGTTTACTGGAATTATCTGATGTTGATGATCCCTATTTCGACGGTTATCTCTTTAATTCATATCCCTATGAAATAGCAAAGAGGCGTAATTAATTTAACGAAATAATTAATAATTTTTTATATCCAATTATTCTGGTGGATTTTTTTCATTCTGGCATTTGCATAAAGGTAAATAACAATGGAACAAACCTGGCGTTGGTTCGGCCCAAATGACCCTGTTTCTTTAGATGATATCCGTCAGGCTGGTGCAACCGGCATCGTTACCGCATTACACCATATTCCTAACGGACATGTTTGGAACAAAGATGAAATCCTGACTCGCAAAACCCTCATCGAAAATAAGGGGCTTATCTGGTCAGTTGTTGAAAGTGTGCCTGTTCATGAAGAGATTAAAACCCAGACCGGTCACTATCAGCAATGGATTAATAATTACAAAACTTCACTGAAAAATTTGGCGGAATGTGGCATCGATACCGTCTGCTATAATTTTATGCCCGTGCTGGACTGGACACGCACCGATCTTGAATACACACTCCCTGATGGTTCTAAAGCCCTACGTTTTGATCAAATTGCCTTTGCCGCATTTGAAATCTATATCCTCAAACGTCCAAGTGCAGAAGCTGATTACACTGTCGAAGAACAAGCTCAGGCAAAAGTCTATTACGACAACCTGTCTGCTGCTGATATTGAGAAACTCACTGCGAATATTATTGCTGGCCTGCCGGGGGCCGAAGAGGGCTATACGCTAGCAGAATTTCAGGCGCAATTAGATCGCTACAAAGATATTACCCGCGATAAACTGCGTGAACGCTTAGCTTATTTCCTGCACCAGATTGTTCCTGTATGTGAAGAATATGGTTTACGTCTGGCAATTCACCCGGATGATCCGCCGCGTCCTATTCTGGGCTTACCACGTATTATTTCCACTATTGAAGATATTGAATGGCTAGCAACCATTGAACCAAGCCCGGTTAACGGCATTACCATGTGTACTGGTTCCTACGGCGTTCGTGGCGATAATGATTTGGTTGAGATGATTAAGCGCTATGGCAACCGAATCTATTTCACTCACCTGCGTTCTACCCAACGGGAAGAAAATAGTAAAACTTTCCATGAAACCGCTCATCTGGCAGGTGATGTGGATATGTATAACGTAGTGATGGAAATCCTGCGTGAAGAATATCGCCGTAAGGCGGCTGGAGATAATCGTTTAATTCCAATGCGCCCTGACCATGGTCATCAAATAATTGATGACCTGAAAAAACAGACTAATCCCGGCTATTCCTGTATTGGCCGATTAAAAGGTTTGGCAGAAATTCGCGGTCTGGAATTAGGTTTAAGGAGAGCGTTTTTTGAAAATAAATAATGGGTTTGAGTAATTAGCTATATACCCTATGGATTTCAAGATGGATCGCGACGGCAAGGGAGCGAATCCCCGGGAGCATAGGTAACTATGTGACCGGGGTGAGCGAGTGCAGCCAACAAAGAGGCAACTTGAAAGATAACGGGTATATTTATTAGTAACCCTATAAAGGGTTACTTTATTTAGATGAAGTTACATTAAAGTAATTGACTACAACTTTATATACAGGCTCATTTTAAGCTAAAATTTTAATTTATTATTTTAGTTGATTTATTAAGATATAAATTTGGAGTGAAAAAATTCCTATCGGACCACATATTTTACAATAAATAATAATAGGTTATGCCAATTTATTTTTAGCTTCATCTGTCGTATAAACCTTAGACTTATCTTCACCAGATGTCTGCGGATTACGAAAGGATTTCAATCCACCTTTCTTCCAATCTGGCCATTGTTCAACTATTTTACTCGCTTCATTTAAATAAGCTAAGAACTCTTCTCTCTTAGTCATTTTTTTAACTCCTTTATTAAATTATTCACGTTAGCTGCTGACTCGGTCTCTTTTTCTATATAAGATAATGATAGCATCTTCATCCTCAACCTTCCATCCTTCCTATACCATTTAATAACTTTACCATCCTTATTTTTTCTTTTTATTTTATATCCTATCCCCAAATTTGTTGAAAACAAATTAAAGAAACAGCGAGGCCCAACACCCACAAATGGTTCAAAAATCACTTTATTATCAGAAGATTCATCTTCAGGTGTTGAAATAGAATCAACATGGAAATCAAAAGCTTTACTTTTAGGATAAGGTTCAATATATACAACTCGCCTTATACCACTAGCAACAATATGTTTTGCACAATTATGACAAGGAAACGTAGTACAATATAATATCCCATTATGAGTACTAATATTACTTCTCGCACATGCCAAGATTGCTTCCATTTCAGCATGTACAACCCTTCCATATTCGGTAATATCCTTTATCTTGCTTTGCAGGAGATATTCCTTAAATACTTCTTTTTTTTCATCCACAATATCTTTAAGTATATCTTCAATAATTAATCTTTTCTGTTTCGCGTTTGAATCTTCGCCTATTTTATAATCTCTACCATTTTCAGCATCTTCGATTATATCTCCCACATAATCAGGCCAATATAATCCCCCGCCGAACCGTGGCACATCATTAGCCCCAGTTGAGATTATGCTCTTATCTTTCGTTAATACAGCACCAACCTGGCGGGAAAGATCTCCAGATCGTAACGAAGCAGAAAAAGCCATAAACATAGCATACTCATCAAAGGTTGGAGTAACATATGGATTACCAAAAATAAGATCTAATATTCTCCATATATTATTGTCGGTCCTGTTTTTATTTCCATCATAGCTTACAAAAAAATCAGATAACTCATAAGTATCTCTGGTATGCTGCCCCCATTTATTCCCTTCATCGGAATCACGATTAATCAATTCTCTAGCCTTTACTTCATCAATACATTTATCAACGGTAAGATTTCTCAATCTCTGAAATTCACTCGTATATACACCTATCAGGAAAAACCCATTTGCATAAATCTCCCTTAATGCATTGACTTCATCCGGGTGTTTGAGAGAATGTATAATATACGCCCTCCTAATAGACGGTATTGATAAAAAGCGCTTCTTCTCTCTTCTTTTATTTATTTCTACTACCGCAGCTAATGCCAATATAGAATTATCCTGACTAATCTCTCTTAAATAATTACCCTCCGACATTAAACAACTTATCCTTTCATAATTATCCTTCGTTGAGGGAATATCTCTTAATACTGAAATAATTTCAGAAGATATTCTTATCTCCTGTACATCATATCTGAACGCATTAAGCTTCTGTGTTATAGAGTCTTTAATTATATCCAAATCCGTTCCTACAGCACCAACTAACCCAATAACGATCTCAGAATCAAAATCAGGAGACATCTGATCATTCCCAGATAGATATGTTTTATTTATAGTAACCATGTTAAATATTTATTCCTATTATCGTTCTGCTCTATTTAAAATAGCCGTTAATTACATTTATAAAAAATGGACAATAACATTCAAACAAATATAATTCCGTAGCTAAATATAGATTTTTCATTTACTATACACTGTACATTCTGATTTAAACTATTCTTCTAACACTAGGTTAGGAAATATGAACTAACATCACATAATTTACCCTTTTCCATAAATTTACCTCCCTTCTATTATAATAAAAACTAAATTTTATCTCTAATTAGAGGGAAGGTGTATCCTTAACCTATCAAGGACGATGAGAATATAAACCAAAAACAATCTATGAAGCAATTAAAATATCACAATCAGGTCGGACAGGCAGAACATCGTCATAATAGTTCCGCCTGAAAATAAATAGATTAAATAGAAAATATCTTTATGATCTCAATCTAATTCCCTCATCTTTCTAGAAAAATACAGTTCTTAATTCATATTTACAATCCTATCAATTAAACTAAACTGAGATAAACTCTATCTTCCAGCAACGTGAATCATTGAGATAAAGGCGAGGTTTATCCGTATCAGAATTCCATTCGAAATCAACAATAAGTTGAGTACTGGGATGAAAATAACTATTTTCGTAAACCCACCGTAAGACTTCTTTTTCCCCAGGCAAGATAACCGCCTCAATATAAATCTCATCACCCGATACTTCAATATTAATCATTGATTCTGTTTCATGATTATAATATCGACCTGATAATCGCTGAATATCAATATCACCTTTATCAGTCATTTTCCTCAAATAAAAAACATTGCCATTTTCATCAATCTGCTCCAGTGCGATAACACTATTATTTTCAATGACAGGTCTGAATCGAATTTCTCCACCCTTCTCTTGGAATGTTCCATCAGCGTTAAAGGTTATCGGATTACCTTTCTCGAATAAATTACCTAGTAAATAGCAATCTTCTTCCTTAGTAATAATATAGGGATAGGGATCTGCCCCTTTGAACATACCGGTGATATCAATATTACTGGTTCGACAATGCTCTGGCTCAGTCATATCAGTATTAAATAATACATTAAGACATTGATTAGTCAATTCAACGGTATTAATACCTGTTGCAGCAGTAATCACGATACCTAATTTAATATCAGGTAAAACACAAACCTCAGCTTTAAAACCACCATAAGAACCATCGTGACGTATTATCTTTTGCCCTTCACGTTGGCTAAGCATCAAACCGTAAGCATAATTGTTACGATTGCCATTGGTTAAATTTGGTGTATGGGATAATTGCGGCAACATATCCCGAACAATCGATGGTGAATAAAATGCTTTCATCCAGCGACATAAATCACTGACTGTAGAACGTAGCCCCGCACTCCCTATAGTTGAATCGTTATGATCCGATCTTATCCATTGATTTGCATCTTCGTTGTAGACATAACCTATTGCCCGGTCTGAAATAACCTCAGTCACCTCATCATAGAAAGAGGTATTATTCATCTTTAATGGAATAAAAATATTTTCTTTCGCATATTCTCTTAACGATTTACCTGAAACCACTTTGATAATTTCCGCCAACAAATTATAACCCGTATTGCTATAGCGAAAATATTCCCCAGGCGTAAAATTAAGCTTTCGTTGCCGTTGAATCAGTTTTCTCAATAAATCCATACTGCGGTGGTCAAAATCTGAGTTTTTACCTGCCAAGCCATAAGGAACATATTTATCCCGTAACCCACTGGTATGATGAATAAGATGCTCAATAGTAATATCAGAGAAATGTGCTGGGAAATAATCCACATATTTTCCAACTTTATCCTTGACGTTGAGCTTTCCTTCTTTTTCCAGCAAAGCAATACAAAAGGCGGTGAATTGTTTTGAGACACTCGCCATATAGAATTTCGTATTTGGGGTTACAGCAGCAGAATGTTCAATGCTAGATTGCCCGATATAGCGCTTATAAATGGTTTCATTTCCGTGGGTAATAGCAACTGCGAGAGCGCCACCTTTTTTCTTATTTTCAATATCAATTAAATTATCTATTTTATTAAGAAGAGACTTAATATTATCTCTAGATATCGTCAATTTCATCATTAATTTCCTTACTTAAGGTTATATAAACAGAATATATATAGTCTGATAATACGGTGTAACAGGGCAGAACACGAATATGAAAATTCCATCTAAGATAATTACAATCTAATATAATTCAATCCATCCTTCCAAAAAAACACGGTTCTTAATTCATATTTACAACCCTATCAATTAAACCAAGACGAATTCTATCTTCCAACAATATCCATCATTAACATAAACACGAGGTTCATTTGTATCAGAGTTAAATTCAAAATCAATAATCAACTCTGTCGCCGGAAGAAAATAACTGTTCCCATAAATCCACCGTAAAGCTTCTCTCTTTCCCGGTAAGATAATTGCATCAATATAAATCTCATTACCTAATACTTCAATATTGATAATCGATTCTGTTTCATGATTATAATAACGCCCTGACAATCGATGAATATCGATATCACCTTTATCGATCATTTTTTTCAAATAAAAAATATTGCCATTTTCATTAATCTGTTCTAATGCAATAACACGGTCATTTTCAATGATAGGTTTGAAGCGGATTTGCCCACCTTCCTCTTGAAATGTGCCATCCGCGTTAAAGATAATCGGATTGCCTTTTTCGAACAAATTACCTAATAAATAGCAATCTTCTTTGGTAATAATATAAGGAAATGGCTCCATTCCTTTGAAAATACCGGTAATATCAATATTACTGGTCCGACAAGGCTGTTTGTTTGGTTCAGGAACACCGGTATTAAACAACGCATCAAGACACTGCCTGATAAACTTATAGACATTAGTATTTGCTGCGGAGGTAATAGCGATACCTAATTTAGCATCAGGCAAAATGCACATTTCTGATTTGAAACCACTATAAGAACCACCATGTCGCATTATCGTTTGCCCTTCACGTTGGCTAATAATCAAACCGTAGGCATAATTGTTACGATCGCCATTAGTTAGATCTGGCATATGGGATAACTGAGGCAATAACTCCTGAACAATCGATGGCGAATAAAATGCCCTTATCCAACGACACAAATCATTTACCGTAGAATAAAGCCCTGAACCACCAACCACCGCATCATTGAGATCATATCTTCTCCACTGGCGCAACGCCTCGTTATAAGCATAACCCATTGCCCGATCAGAGATAATCTCGGTTATATCATCATAGAAAAAGGTATTTTTCATCTTTAATGGGGCGAAAACATTTTCTTCCGCATATTTTCTCAATGATTTACCTGAAACCACCCTGACTATTTCCGCTAATAAATTATAGCCCGTATTACTATAGAGATAATATTCTCCAGGCATAAAATTAAGCATTTGTTGCCGTTGAACCATTTTTCTCACCAAATCAATATGACGGTGGTCAAAGTCCGAGTTTTTACCTGCCAGATTATAAAGCCCAAATTGATCCTGTAATCCACTGGTATGGTGAATAAGATGTTCAATGGTAATATCAGAGAAGTGCGCAGGAAAATAATCCAAATATTGTCCAACTTTATCCTTGACACTGAGCTTTCCTGCTTTCTCCAACAAAGCTATGCAAAAAGCGGTGAATTGTTTTGAAACACTCGCTAAATAGAATTTAGTATTAGGTTTTACCACCACAGTATGTTCGATGTTAGCCTTTCCTATATGGCGCTGATAAATAGTTTTATTGCCGTAGGTAACAGCAACTGCGAGAGCGCCACCCTTTTTCTTATTTTCAATATCAATTAAATTGTCTATTTTCTTAAGAAGAGATTTAATATTATCTCTAGATATCGTTGATTCCATCATGAACTTCCTTATTTAAGGTTATAAGACAGAGCATATATACGATCTAATATACCCGTTATCTTTCAAGTTGCCTCTTTGTTGGCTGCACTCGGTCACATCGTTACCTATGCTCCCGGGGATTCGCTCCCTTGCCGTCTCGATGCATCTTGAAATCAATAGGGTATATCACTTTATAAATTAAACTGCGACAAATTCTATCTTCCAACAACGTGAATTACTGATATAGAGATGAGATTTATTGGCATCAGTATCTAATTCAAAATCAATAATCAGTTCAGTACTGGGAGAGAAATAACTATTCCCGTAAATCCGCCGCAAGACTTCCTTTTTACCAATATAAATTACCCCATCAATATAAATCCCATCGCCAGAAGCGGAAACAGTAATCGTTGCTTCTGTTTCATGACTATAATATCGCCCTGCAAATCGCTGAATATCGATACCTCTGTCATCAACCCTCTTTTTAAGATAAAAAACATTGCCA
Organism: Photorhabdus kleinii; assembly: GCF_025384885.1. NCBI lineage: Bacteria > Pseudomonadati > Pseudomonadota > Gammaproteobacteria > Enterobacterales > Morganellaceae > Photorhabdus > Photorhabdus kleinii. The sequence goes on along the minus strand of NZ_JAJAFY010000025.1, from coordinate 13,653 downwards.
TTTTCATTAATCTGTTCCAATGCAATAACACTGTCATTTTCAATAACAGGTCTGAACCGGATTTTCCCATCCTCCTCTTGGAATGTTCCATCAGAGTTAAAGATAATCGGATTACCTTTCTCGAATAAATTACCTAATAAATAACAATCTTCTTTGGTAATAATATAAGGATAAGGTTTTATTCCTTTGAAAATACCCGTAATATCGATACCACTAGTCCGACAAGGCTGTTTTTCCAGTTTAGTACCATTGGGATTAAACAATACATCAAAACACTGTCGAACAAACTTAGAGACATTAGTATTCATTGCAGAAGTAACAGTAATACCTAATTTAGCATCAGGCAAAATACAAACTTCTGATCTGAAGCCGCCATAACCACCATCATGTCGTATTATCTTTTGCCCTTCACGTTGATTGATCGCAAAACCGTAAGCATAATCGTTACGATTGCCATTAGTTAAATCTGGCGTACGAGACAATTGAGGCAATAGATCCTGAACAATCGATGGTGAATAAAACGCTCTCATCCAAAGACACAAATCATTCACTGTAGAATACAGCCCCGAACCTCCTACCACCGCATCGTTGAGATCTTCTCTTATCCATCGGTTCGAGTCCTCGTTATAGGAATACCCCACTGCCCGGTCAAAAATAATCTCGGTAACATCATCATAGAAAAAGGTATCTTTCATCTTTAATGGGGCGAAAACATTTTCTTCTGCATATTCTCTCAGCGATTGACCTGAAACCACTCTGACTATTTCCGCCAGTAAATTATAGCCCGTGTTGCTATAAAGATAATATTCTCCAGGCGTAAAATTAAGCGCTTGTTGCCGTTGCGTCAGTTTTCTCACCAAATCAATATGACGGTGGTCAAAGGCTGAATTTTTACCTGCCAGGCTATAAAGTAAAAATTGATCACGTAATCCACTGGTATGGTGAATAAGATGCTCAATGGTAATATCAGAGAATTCTGCGGGAAAATAATCCAAATATTGTCCAACCTTATCCTTAACGCAAAGCTTTCCTTCTTTCTCCAACAAGGCTATGCAAAAAGCAGTAAATTGCTTTGAAACACTCGCCAAATAGAATTTAGTATTAGGTTTTACAGCAACAGTATATTCAATGTTAGCCTTTCCGATATAGCGCTGATAAATGGTTTTATTGCCGTGGGTAACAGCAACAGCAAATGCTCCACCCTTTTTTTTATTTTCAATATTAACCAATTCGTCTATTTTCTTGAGAAAAGAGTTAATGTTATCTGTAGATATCTTCGATTCCATCATGAACTTCCTTATTTAAGGTTATAAAACAGAACATATATATTCAACCTAATAGCAATACATATGTGGGCAGTACTGTAAGACGTAAACAGGAAACATCCAAGTAATAATGACTATCATTTAATGTATGAATGGCAATATAAAGTAACTACGGAAGCTGATGTTTTCAAAAAACAGACAGAACATAAATATAATAGTTCTGCCTGGAACAAAATGCATCTAATAGGAAATATCTTTAGGCCATCAATAGCATTAATTTCATTCTGCTATAATAATGCCGTTCTTCTATTCTGACTTATCACTTTATAAATTAAACTGCAATAAATTCTACTCTCCAACAACCCCAGTCATTGATATAAAGGTGAGGCTTATTCATATCAGAGTCCAATTCAAAATCGATAACAAATTCAGTACTCGGGGAGAAATAACTATTACCGTAAACCCGCCGTAAAACCTCTTTGTTCTCAGGATAAGTAACCCCATCAATATAAATTTCATCTCCAGAAGCGGAAATAGTCACCGTTGCTTCTATTTCATGACTATAATAATTCCATAACAATTTCTGAATATCGATAATATCGTCATCAGTCATCTTGTTAAAATAAAAAACATTGCCATTTTCATCAATCTGTTCCAATGCGATAACACTATTATTTTCAATGATAGGTCTGAATCGGGTTTTACTTCCCTGCTGTTGGAATGAGCCATCAGAGTTAAAAGTAATCGGTTCGCCTTTTCCGAATAAATTACCCAATAAATAGCAATCCTCTTTGGTGATAATATAAGGATAAGGCGTTGCCCCTCGGAAAATTCCTGTGATATCGATATCACAGGTTAGACAATGTGGTTTTTCCGGTTCAATTATATTCGTGTTAAACAACACATCAAGACACTGTTCAATCCATTGAATGACATTAATATTCGTTGCAGAGGTAATAGCGATACCTAATTTAGCGTCAGGCAAAATACAAACATCAGATTTGAAACCAGCATAGGAACCATCATGCTGTATTATTTTTTGCCCTTCGCGTTGACTGATAATCAAACCGTAAGCATAATTATTGTGATTGCCATTGGTTAAATCTGGTGTACGAGATAATTGAGGCAACAGTTCCTGAACAATGGATGGTGAATAAAATGCTCTGATCCAACGACACAAGTCATTCACCGTAGAATAAGCCCCTGTGCCACCTACCACCGAACCATTGAGATCATATCTTGCCCACCGGTTCGGTTCCTTGTTATAAGTGTAACCCATCGCCCGATCAAAAATAATCTCTGTGACATCATCATAGAAAGAAGTATCTTTCATCTTTAACGGAGCGAAAATATTTTCTTCTGCATATTCTCTCAATGATTTACCTGAAACCACACTGACGATTTCCGCCAGCAAATGATAGCCCGTGTTGCTATAAGTATAATATTCGCCAGGCGTAAAATTAAGCGCTCGTTGCCGCTGCGTCAGTTTTCTTATCAAATCAATATCATGGTAATCAAAACGCGAGTTTTTACCTGCCAAGCGATAAAGTAAAGATTCATCACGTAATCCACTGGTATGATGAATAAGATGTTCAATAGTAATATCATAAAATTCTATCGGGAAATAATCCAAATATTGCCCAACTTTATCTTTGACGCTGAGCTTTCCTTCTTTCTCCAATAAGGCAATGCAAAAAGCTGCGAATTGTTTTGAAACACTCGCCAAATAGAACTTAGTATTAGGTTTTGCAGCCACAGCATGTTCAATGCTGGCTTTCCCGATATGACGCTGATAAATGATTTTATTGCCGAGGATAACCGCAACGGCGAGAGCGCCCCCCTTCTTTTTATTTTCAATATTAACCAGTTCGTCTATTTTCTCGGTAAATAACTTAATCTTATCTGTAGATATAGTAGATTTCATCATGAAACTCCTTATTTAAGGTTACAAAATAAAATATATACGGCCTGATATCAATACATATACAAACAGTACTGTAAGACGTAAATAAGAAATATCCAAGTGATAATGGTTATCATTTAATATGTGAATGGCAATATAAAGTAATTATCGGAGCTGATGTTTAAAAAAACAGACAGAACATAAACATAATATTTCTGCCTGGAACAAAGTGCATCTAATAGAAAATATCTCTAGCTCCTCAATAGTATTAACTCTATTCTGCTATAACCATATCGCTCCTAATTCTAATTTATCACTTTATAAATTAAACTGTGACGAATTCTATCTTCCAACAACGTGAATTACTGATATAGAGATGTGGTTTATTGCTATTAGGATCTAATTCAAAATCAATAATCAGTTCAGTACTGGGAGAGAAATAACTATTCCCGTAAATCCGCCGCAAGACTTCCTTTTTACCAATATAAACTACCCCATCAATATAAATCCCATCGCCAGAAGCGGAAACAGTAATCGTTGCTTCTGTTTCATGACTATAATATCGCCCTGCCAATCGCTGAATATCGATACCTCCGTCATCAACCCTCTTTTCAAGATAAAAAACATTGCCATTTTCATTAATCTGTTCCAGTGCAGTAACACTGTCATTTTCAATGATGGGTCTGAACCGGATTTTGCCTCCTTGCTCTTGGAATGTACCGTCAGAGTTAAAAATAATCGGGTTACCTTTTTCGAATAAATTACCTAACAAATAAGTCTCCTCCTTGGTAATAATATAAGGATAAGGCTCTTTCCCTCGGAAAATACCGGTGATATCGATATCACTGGTTAGGCAATACGGTTCTTCTGGCTTAATATCGGTGTCAAACAAGATATCAATATTCTGTTCCACCCATTTAGAAACATCAACACCTATTGCAGCGGTAATCGCGATACCTAATTTAGCATCCGGTAAAATACAAACATGAGATTTGAAGCCAGCATAAGAACCACCATGTTGTATTATCGTTTGCCCTTCGCGTTGACTGATAATCAAACCGTAAGCATAATTATTGCGATTGCCATTGGTTAAATCTGGTGTACGGGATAATTGAGGCAACAGATCCTGAACAATCGATGGTGAATAAAATGCTCTCATCCAACGACACAAATCATTCACGGTGGAGTGACCCCCACCACCACCCACAGCAGAATTATTGATATCGTCTCTTACCCACTGGTGCAGCTTATTATTATAAGCATAACCTATAGCCCGATCAGGAATAATCTCGGTTATATCATCATAGAAAAAGGTATCTTCCATCTTTAATGGAATGAAAATATTTTCTTCCGCATATTTCCTCAACGATTTACCTGAAATTACGCTGACTATTTCCGCCAGTAAACTATAGCCCGTGTTGCTATAGAGATAATACTCCCCAGATGTGAAATTAAGTGCCTGTTGCCGTTGGACCAGTTTTCTCACCAAATCAATATGACGGTGATCAAAGTCTGAATTTTTACCTGCCAAGTGATAAAGTAAAAATTTATCCCGTAACCCGCTGGTATGGTGAATAAGATGTTCAATGGTAATGTCAGAAAATTCTGCGGGGAAATAATCCAAATATTGTCCGACTTTATCCTTGACCCTGATCTTTCCTTCTTTCTCCAATAAGGCTATGCAAAAAGCCGTGAATTGTTTTGAAACACTCGCTAAATAGAATTTAGTATTAGGTTTTACAGCTACAGCATGTTCAATGCTAGCTTTCCCAATATGACGCTGATAAATGGTTTTATCGCCGTGGGTAACCGCAACGGCAAGAGCCCCTCCCTTTTTTTTATTTTCAATATTAACCAGTTCATCTATTTTATTGATAAATAATTTAATATTATCTGTAGATATTGTTAGTTCCACCATTAATTTCCTAATATTTAAAGTTATACAAGTAGGGCACATATATACAATCTGGTGATACAACATATGCGGGCAGAACTATAAGGCATAAACAAGAAACATCCAAGTGATAATGATTATCATTTAATGTATGAATGACAATATAAAGTAACTGTGGGTGAAAATCAAAATTAGCTAATTTTTACAAATAGTTATTTGATTTCATAAATCATTTTCGATCTAATGTTTACAAAAAATAGGCAGAACACAAATATAACCGTTCTACCTAGGATAAAGTGCATCTAATATAAAATATCTCCAGACTATCACAATAGTATCAATCCTATCCTACTAACGAAATACTGTCCTAAATTTGTATTTACTAACCTGTCAATTAAACCGAAACAAATTCCAAATTCAAGCAGCGCGAATTACTGACATAGAGACGACATTTATTTGAATCTGGATCAAACTCAAAATCAACAATAAGATTAGTTCCTGGGGATAAATAACTATTCCCATAAATATGCCGCAAAACCTCTTTTTTTACCGGATGGATAATCGCATCAATATAAACATTTTCATCAGCCGATATAATATTAATTACCGCCTCTGTTTCGTAACTATAATAACACCCTGACAATAGTTTAATATCGATACTCTCTTCATTATTCATTTTTTTAAAATAAAAAACATTACCATTTTCATCAATCCGTTCCAGTGCGATAACATTGTCATTTTCAATGATAGATCTGAACCGGGTTCTACCTCCTTGCTCTTGGAATGTACCGTCAGGATTAAAAGTAATCGGGTTACCTTTTTCGAATAAATTACCTAAAAAGTAAACATCTTCTTTGGTAATAACATAAGGATAAGACTCTATCCCTCGGAAAATACCGGTGATATCAATATTATCGGTTAGGTAATGCGGCTTTTCTGGCCCAACATCGGTATTAAGCAATATATCAATATACTGATCCACCCATTTAGCAACATTAACACCTATTGCAGCGGTTATCACAATACCTAATTTAGCATCTGGTAAAATACAAATATTATTTCTGAAGCCAGCATAAGCACCACTGTGTTGTATTATCGTTTGCCCTTCGCGTTGACTGATAATCAAACCGTAAGCATAATTGTTACGATTTCCATTGGTCAAATCTGGCGTACGGAATAATTGAGGCAATAGATCCTGAACAATAGATGGCGAATAAAACGCTCTCATCCAACGGCACAAATCATTCACGGTGGAATGAACCCCTGCACTACCCACCACAGAATTGTTAATATCGCTTCTTATCCACCGTTGCGAATTCTCATTATAAGTGTAACCCATCGCCCTGTCAGGGATAATCTCGGTTATATCATCGCAGATAAAGGTATCTTTCATCTTTAATGGGGCGAAAACATTTTCTTCTACATATTTTTTCAACGGCTGACCTGAAACTACGCTGATGATTTCCCCCAGCAAATAATAGCCCGTGTTGTTATAAAGATAATATTCCCCAGTGGGAACATTCAATGCCTGTTGTCGTTGAATCAGTTTCCTTACTAAATCAGCATGGCAGTAGTCAAGATCTGAATTTTTACCTGCCAGACCATAAAGTAAAAACATATCCCGTAACCCACTGGTATGATGAATAAGATTTTCAATGGCAATATCAGAGAAATGCACGGGTAAATAATCCAAATATTGTTTGATTTTATCCTTGACGTTGAGCTTTCCTTCTTTCTCCAGCAAAGCTATACAAAAAGCCGTGAATTGTTTTGAAACACTCGCTAAATAGAATTTAGTATTAGGTTTTATAGCCACAGCATGTTCAATGCTCGCTTTCCCGATATGACGCTGATAAATGGTTTTATTACCGTGGGTAACCGCAACGGCGAGAGCGCCACCCTTTTTTTTATCCTCAATATTAACTAATTCATCTATTTTTTTGATAAATAATTTAATATTATCTGTGGATATTGTCAGTTTCATGATTAATCTCCTAATATTTATAAAAAACAGACAGAACATAAATATAATAGTTCTGCCTGGAACAAAGTGTATCTAATGGAAAATATCTTTAGGCCCTCATAATATTAATTCTATCCTACTCACGAAATGCTGTTATAAACTTATATTTACTAACCTGTGATTAAATTTCAACGAATTCCACATTCAAGCAACGTGAATTACCGATATAAAGACGAGATTTATTCGTGTCAGGATCAAATTCAAAATCAACAACAAACTCAGTACTGGGAGAGAAATAACTATTCCCATAAATACGTCGCAAAACCTCTTTTTTTACCGGATGGATAATCCCATCAATATAAATATCATCACCAGACACTATAATATTAATTACCGCCTCTGTTTCGTGACTATAATATCGCCCTGACAATAACTGAATATCAACACTACTTTCATTGTTCATCTTTTTCAAATAAAAAATGTTACCAATTTCATCAATATGTTCCAGCGCGATAACTCTGTCATTTTCAATGACAGGTCTGAACTGGATTTTACTTCCTTGTTCTTGGAATGTACCGTCAGAGTTAAAAATAATCGGGTTACCTTTTGTAAATAAATTACCTAAAAAATAAAAATCTTCTTTAGTAATAATATAAGGGTAAGGCTCTATCCCTCGGAAAATACCGGTGATATCAATATCACTGGTTAAGCAATGTGGTTTTTCTGGCTCAGCATCGGTATTAAACAATATATCAATATACTTATCCGTCCATTTACCAACATCAACATCGGTTGCAGCAGTCATCGCGATACCTAATTTAGCATCTGGTAAAATACAAATATTAGCCCTGAAGCCAGCATAGGTACCACTGTGTTGTATTATCCTTTGCCCTGCACGTTGGTCGATAATCAAACCGTAAGCATAGTTGTTACGATTGCCATTGGTTAAATCTGGTGTACGGGATAATTGAGGCAGCAAATCCTGAACAATAGATGGTGAATAAAACGCTTTAGCCCAACGACATAAATCATTCACGGTGGAGTGAACCGCTGCACTACCCGTCACAGAATTATTGATATCGCTTCTTATCCACTGTTGCGAATTCTCATTATAAGTGTAACCCATCGCCCGATTAGAGATAATCTCGGTTATATCATCACAGATAATGGTATCTTTCATCTCTAATGGAGCGAAAATATTTTCTTCTGAATATTTTTTTAACGACCTACCTGAAACCACTCTGATGATTTCCCCCAGCAAATAATAGCCCGTGTTGCTATAAATATTATATTCCCCAATGGGAGCATTTAGTGTCTGTTGTCGTTGGATCAGTTTTTTCACTAAATCAGCATTGCAGTAGTCAAAACTTGAGTTTTTACCTGCCAGACTATAAAGTAAAAATACATCCCGTAACCCGCTGGTGTGATGAATAAGATGCTCAATGGTAATATCAGAGAAATGCTCGGGTAAATAATCCAAATATTGCCTGACTTTATCTTTGACATTGAGCTTTTCTTCTTTCTCCAGCAAGGCTATGCAAAAAGCCGTGAATTGTTTTGAAGCACTCGCCAAATAGAATTTAGTATTAGGCTGTATAGCCACAGCATGTTCAATGCTCGCCTGCCCGATATGGCGCTGATAAATTATCTTATCATCGTGGATAATAGCAACTGCGAGAGCCCCACCTTTTTTTTCATTTTCAATATTAACCAGTTCATCTATTTTTTTGATAAATAAATTAATATTATCTTTAGATATCATCGATTTCATCATGAATTTCCTTATATAAGATTATAAAACAAGACATATATATGCAGTCTGATAGCAATAAATATGTTGTAAGTACTGTAAGACGGAAATAACCAACATCCAAGTAATAATGATTATCATTTAATATATAAAGAGAAACAGAAAGTAACTGCGGTTACTCATCAGAACAGATGAATTCGTACTAACAATGATTCACTACCAGCAATTATTTCAGAACTCATACTTAAATTCAGAATTAAACAGACTGTTACTATTCATAATCATAGCAATGATGGGGAGGAAAAGAAATACAAGCAAAACGCATGCACACTGTGATTAATCTTAACTGTGTGCATGCGGGTATTCATCTCTTACATTTATACCCGTCATCTTTCAAGTTGCCTCTTTGTTGGCTGCACTCACTTACCCCGGTCACATAGTTACCTATGCTCCCGGGGATTCGCTCCCTTGCCGTCGCGATGCATCTTGAAATCCATAGGGTATACATCCGTCATATATAAATGTAGAGGCATATTTAGCTATAGCCAAATATTGGGGAAGCTTTCAATATCACAATCACTTTTACAATAGTGAAATTATCCCAATACACAACTAGTGTAATAGTGGCTACCATATGCAAGATACTTAATGCAAACATTGCTGCATCCCAAAGGGAATATCTCCAGATAGCCATCATTATTCCTAGTCAAGATAAGACTGTAAAGTTCCGCGCCGTCTTACATCCACTGTTGCACAATGGAAGGAACCGCCGAACGTATTAAAATTCCTGAAATTACATGGAATAGGCGTAAAGCCCCAGCGTTTCATCGCAGCGATCATTGGTTCATCCTGCTTTTCAACAATCACTCGCTGTTCATCCAACATCAGAATATTCATGTTGATCCATTTACTGGTCGTATACAGAGGATGATCATCAGGAATAACTGGTTTCGGTGCATGTAATACATCCCAGTTCCTAAACAATTCAGGAATTTTTAATACTTTTTCTGGGTGAATTAACAGTTTTCCTGGCGCCATAGGAACAAAGGTGGCATCAATGTGCATAGGGCTATCATCGTTAAATTCAAAAACATGAATACGATATTCATCACCTATATGACGACGAAGCCATTCAATACCAAATTCGTTTGTAACATGGCTCTTTTGAGCAATGATGTCTCTCCCACATCGAATAAAATCCGCAGCATCAAAAGTCGGTTCAAACTCAGTTATAGCAAGGGGAACACGCTCCTTGCTATTAGGCTGATGCCATTCGAAATTATATTGTTCCTCGGTCAACTGTGGCTTTGGCCCGGCGCTCCATTTTGCACCTTTCTTAAAGTAATCTTTAAGTAAAGTCTTATATGCCGCTGTCTCAAAATAACGGGAACGCCATGCTAGCGGGCATTCAATAATATCATTTCCAATAACTAACAGCACATCGCGAGGCATTGCACAATAAAACCCTGTACTACTCCAGCCTGGTGCGCCAAATACCTGAGATTGGTCTTGCGGATCTGGACGACGTACTGTCACACCTTCACCTTCAAGAATATGGACAAACTCTTCTAACTCTCTAGATGCTGCATCAATTTGCTCTTGCGGGAATGACCGACCTGCATACCGATGAAAATTAGCAATCTGATTCGGTGGTAATATTGGCTCTATCGCCATATGCCAACCGGGAAATCTGGCGCCATCAACGACACCGACAATAACCTCCTCAAGTGGATCCCATTCATTAAAAGAACAAACTGGGGAAGTATTCTTACTATTACAATCTGTTACATTTGAATCAAGCATGTCGTCTCCTGATATTTTAATATTATGTCGCTTTAAAACTATAACAATTGTATTAATTGCGACCCTATTTTCATCAAAATAAACCTCTTAGAAAAAATTCAATTTCAATATATCATCATACATAATATTATGGATTTACATTTCTTTCTGTTTAAAAAGTCAAATTAACTATGATTTTTTTAGATCTGCCAAATCCAACAAAAAAATCATAACATTAGCTATTTAAAACAGTAAAAAACTATTAAAAAATTTATTTTTTCATCATAAAACTTTCAATTAAGGTAATAATATAAAAAACAACTTTATAGTTTCACTTTGATTTTATCACTCTAAAATAATAATATAAATTTGTCTTCGAGCAATAATATATGGACATTTAAATTTGTAAAGGAATTAAATTTAAGCATTGTAAAATAGAGTTAATGTGATTGTTTGCTTTATAATTATCACCGTTAAAACATTACCATAAATAAACCACAATTTATTTATAAAATATAGATTATTTAATTTCACAATAATTCATTCAAATAGGAACAGGAAGAACGTAAATATTCACGTTCTTCCTACGGTTAGGTGCATTTGATAATTGATTATATCGCTCAAACTAAATCCAATTATTCTACGCACTCACTTAGAAATTTAACAAATACTTCTTAAATTTCAACACCTACTATATATTTGATCTTAGTAAGATTACTTTTTGCGACTTTTACTTTTACATCTAATTTTTCATGAAGAACACGTAACAGAGAAAGATAGAGTAACACAATCTTGTCTTTATCTTTATCACCATCAACAAGTAATAGATGAAAATCATCAACTACGCCTAAAATATTTAGACTAACGATAACTGAGCTGGGTGACAGAATATCAATATTGACCTTCTCTACTTTACCCACTTTAAGCTCATCATCGACAATCAGCTCTTCATTTAATAAAATATCTTTCTTAATTATCATAGCATAAACTCCAAAATTTAATCTAATCAATTGATAAATAACTTATATCGCTCAAAAACACATACAATAAGCTATTTATCTTGCCCACACAAAACGGTAACCATTTTCACTAGAAAACAAGGTGTTTATCAGGAATTTATCCAGCATTTAGATAATATCTACAGCATTTTTGGTGCCATATTGATGCTTTATCTAATACATATAACTATAGATGCCATTAATGTATTGTCAATAAAATAAAAAAATAAATTTAATTAATTTAAAATCAATATTTTATTACCCAATAGAAAATAAAAAAGATATTACATCCTATAATGAGCAGGATATTTCAGTAATTTTTTCAATCGAATATAATGACAGAGATAAATAATAATGAGAAATAAACAGCTATTTCTCTCTACTCTACAAAAGCTAAAGTCGAGAACATCATTTCATAAACAACAAATAATTCATAACGTTTTAATACTATATTTTATAGAAATAACGAGCGGTATATTAATCAAGTGATGATTTATAGTAAATATTATAATTACATCCCATTCACCCATTATAATAACAAGAATATAAAATAAATCTCAAGCAATTATATTATTAAATTTATTACAAATCACTAATCATCAATTTGTTATTTATATATATTTTATTAACAAATGAGATATGGAATTAACAACAATCACTACGAAAAAATAATATCCAAAAAACGTGGTGTCAATTTTGACTATACCACGTTTTATTTCCAAATTTAATATCACTTCCCAATATGAAAAAATCGATGAATTAATACTATTTTAGATAACAGACGGTTATCCATAATCCCTAGATAACCAATTCTTTATATCTTCAACTATAGGAGTAATTTGCAAAACACCTTCACTATTCCTAAATCCATGACTGAGACCTGGGTATTGATAAAAGGTAATATTATCTTTCTTTAATTGTTCTTCCATTTTTATCGCTGAGCCAGGGCTGACGGAATTATCATTTAGTGTTTGAATAATCAAGATAGGTCTTTTAGTTTGACTTAACACTTTATATTGATCAATACCAAGTGAGATTCTCCACCAATTAGCACCGTGATTACTCATCTCTATATGACCCATATTATTCCCGGTAGCTATTTTTTGCTGAAAATCCCTAAATCCTTTAATTGCTTCATCGATATGCTCTGGTGGCACCTCACTCCTCATACTATGAATAACATCATCAGCGAAATACCGACCTCCACCATTCAGTGACACTGTTTTATCAATATAATTGACTTGTGATGTCATTAAATTAGCAACCACAGCTCCTTCACTTCCACCTAAAATAACGATCTTCTTATATTTATTCTGATGTTTCAGATAATCAATGATCTGAATATAATCCTTAACTCGCTGCTCTGGTGTATCCAACCGAATATAAGCCTTAGGACAATCTAAACGCTCAACAACATCAGACCAAGGGAGTGATGCATTAATGCCATATTTTTCCACAGTCAGAACATCACTATCGGGATAAATATCACTGAATGTGTTATTCACAAACTTATTATTAGCGATACTATTACAATCAGAACCCTGTATCAGCACCAATAGATTCTTACCACCTCTTTGCTTAAGATAGTAAGTTATTTCACTACCATCATGACGGAAAAACTGTTTATGCGTATTTGTATTTGAGTAAGCGAAACCTATACAACACGAAAAAAGTAAAACAGATGTCAGAATTTTCTGTTGTAAATTAAAACAATATGCTTTCATTAATCTCTCCTTTAATTAACATATACAAAGACCACAAATTGACGATATTGTTCCCGTCAAAAAAACTTTTAAAATTTGAAAGCAAGGTTCAGAGTTTTTTATCCAAAGTGCTAACTATAATCACTAAACAACCATATATTTGGAGAGAAGAAATGAAAACGACTTTATCCATAAAACTCTATTAGCCGCGCATTTCTGGCGACAAGAATCAAGTGCAGGGTATTGATGTTGTTGTTAGTTTTCATTTATTTAGCTGGTATGGTGTATTGTTGCTATTATTTAGTAAACCCGGCAAATATCACCGGGTATTATGATGCGTTTTTTAACATCAAGACATCATGATGGTTTTCGGAATGATGAAGGGTTCCTCTGAA
>NZ_JAJAFY010000024.1:0-78024 GCF_025384885.1 Photorhabdus kleinii | reverse complement strand
CCCGCAGAGTCAAGCGCTTATTGCCGCTTTCTCTGCCCGACCTCACAATGTTTATCAGCGTTGTGTCGGTCAGTGGTGGCGCATTATAGGGCGTTCTTTGGCGCTGGCAAGCATTTATTTAAAAAAAACTGCCGTTAGCAGTTTTTTTCAACAAAACTTGTATTTGTGTATTTTTTTCATACAAAAACTGATGATATCGACAATAATTACTCCAAAACTAAAGTAATATAAGTAGGCAAACTATTTCATCTATTTTACCAGAATCACTTTGAAGCTATTATTTCCGATAAAATTGTACAACTGGAAGCTCATGAAACAATTGTTAAAGGTGACAATCATAGCGTACTTCTCGCTTGCCAAAAGTTATTAACAGAGCGCTAATGATCTTATATAGTAGTGTATTAGATTAATATCCAACCAAACATTGGCTGGATAAAAGTAAGCAGGATTATTAATGGTAAAAACCGCTCGTAATATGGCGGGGCTACCCTGGATTGCTGCAATAGCTTTTTTTATGCAAGCCTTAGATGCAACAATTCTCAACACAGCATTGCCCGCTATTGCTGAAAGCCTCGAACATTCACCTTTAGCGATGCAATCTGCTGTTGTCAGCTATACTCTGACTGTTGCTTTGCTAATTCCAGTCAGCGGCTGGTTAGCAGATCGTTTTGGCACCCGCCGAATATTTATTTTTGCTGTATCCTTGTTTTCTTTAGGCTCCCTTGCCTGTGCTTTGTCAGGTAATTTAGCTTTTCTAGTTGTTTCACGTGTAATTCAAGGAATTGGTGGCGCAATGATGATGCCAGTTGCCCGTCTTGCTTTATTACGTGCGTACCCACGCAGCGAACTTCTACCTGTTATGAATTTTGTCACCATGCCAGGGTTAGTAGGACCAATTCTTGGTCCCATGCTCGGTGGGCTATTAGTCACTTATGCTACCTGGCACTGGATATTTATTATCAATATTCCAATCGGTTTATTGGGGATTATTTACGCTAAAAAGCATATGCCTAATTTTACAATGCCAAAACGTTCATTCGACTTTTTCGGTTTCATACTTTTTGGGCTGAGTTTAATAATGGTTTCTGTCAGTTTGGATTTACTAGGAGAGAGTTCGTTACCCGGCTATATACCTCTGACAATTATGGTTGGTGGTTTTATGATATTATTTGGTTATCTGATGCATGCTAGAAAACAACCCCAACCCCTTATCAGTCTGGAATTATTCCGTATTCGCACATTCTCTATCGGTATTATAGGTAATATTGTTACACGCTTGGGAACTGGTTGCATTCCCTTCCTGATGCCTTTGATGCTACAAGTTGGATTTGGTTATTCAGCGGTCATTGCTGGAATGATGATGGCACCAACAGCTATTGGTTCCGTTATAGCCAAATCTTTCGTTACTAATGTATTAACTCGCTTTGGATATCGTAAGACACTGGTTAGCATAACCATTATTATTGGATTAATGATTTCTCAATTTTCACTGCAATCACCAGCAATGCCCGCTGTCCTTCTGTCTATTCCACTATTTTTACTGGGTATGGCTGTATCCATTCAATTTACTTCGATGAATACCATTACTCTCGCTGATCTGACCGATAATAATGCCAGTTCAGGAAATAGCTTATTAGCTGTAACTCAGCAGTTATCTATTAGCTTCGGTGTTGCAGTAAGTGCAGCTATTCTTCGTTTCTATGAATCTATGCCTTATGGAACAATGGTTGATAACTTCCACAGTACTTTTATTACCGTAGGAATAATCACTTTACTTTCTTCTTCCACCTTCATGTTATTACATAAGGAAGATGGAGATAACATGATCAAGAGAAAGAGCGCCTAAGAACGATAAACTGAGCTACGCTCAATCAGTGTCGGAGTTAATACTAACAATTTAGGATTGCTTTCTGGGTTATCCATCCGATAAAGCAAAGTATCAACAGCCAGCTTTCCTAACTCATCTTTTGGCTGATGAATGGTTGTCAATGGTGGGATCATATAAGGGGCAAGGTCGATATCATCATAACCTATGATGGAAATATCATCCGGTACAGAAAGCCCCGCTTGGTACAGAGCCTGATAAGCGCCAACGGCCATTGCATCATTGCTGGCAAAAACAGCTTCTGGCGGTTCAGGATGTTGCAGCAATTTTTGCATTGATTCAAAACCACCAGCAAATTCAAAATCACTGTAAATTTCATAGCCTTCAGGAATAACAAGACCAGCATTTGCCATTGCCTTTCTATATCCTTGCAATCGATGATTAGCGGGTGTTTTATCTTGTGGACCTGCAATACAGGCTATTTTTTTAAAACCACAGCTAATAAGGTAATTAGTGGCTATCTCCCCCCCCAATAAAGAGTTGTCCTGAATAACATCGCTGACAATATCAAATGGAGACCAATCCATCATAACCATGGGTAAAGGAGGATAACGACGCAAAACATCACAGGAGCTGTGTTGATTTTCAGTACACATAATCAACACTCCATCTACTCGCTTTTGCAGCAAAGTTTCCATGCTGTAATCCATCCGCTTGGCATCACCCTCTGTATTACACAAGATAAGGCTGTAACCACGCTCATAACAGCTTCGTTCAACCCCTCTTACAATTTCAGCGTAAAAGGGATTATTACTGGTCGTGACCAACATACCAATGGTTTTGGTTTGCTTGATTTTAAGACTTCTTGCAAGCGCTGATGGCGCATAATTCAATTGCTCAATCGCATCGTTAACTTTCTTTTTCACACCTTCACTGACATAACGATTATTATTAATAACATGAGATACAGTTGATGTAGAAACGCCTGCAAAACGAGCAACATCTTTCATTGTAGCCACTGTTAATCCTGTTCAGTTAAAAATGCATCAATTTCATTTCGCCACGGGACGGAAGGCTGAGCTCCCTGACGGGTTACCGCTATCGCAGCAGCAGAGTGAGCAAATCGTATGGCAGATGACATGGATTTTCTTTCCAATAATGCTGTCACCAGAGCACCGTTGAAAGTATCTCCTGCCGCAACAGTATCTACAACGTTAACTTTAAATCCCGGAACAATCTTTCCTTTCTGACCGCTTTCACTCAACCATACCCCACGGCTACCCAATGTGATAATTACCGTATCAATACCTTTATCATGCAACACTTGAGACGCTTTTTCCGCATCTGAATCATTTTCTACTTTAATTCCAGTGAGATATTCAGCTTCTGTTTCATTCGGTGTAATGATATCCACCAGCGAGAGCAATTGATCAGATAATTTTCTGGCAGGCGCCGGATTGAGTATCACTTTTGTATTATTTTGCTTAGCTATTGTTGCAGCAAGTTGCACTGTTTCCAATGGAGACTCAAGTTGCATCAATAATGCATCTGCTTCCTCAATAATATTTTGGTAGCGATAGAAATATTCCGGTGTCAACGCCGCATTAGCGCCTGCATTGATACCAATAACGTTTTCACCTTGCTGATTAACGAAAATCAACGCTACACCCGTTGTTTCTCCTTTAATCACTTCAATGCCAGAAGTTTTAATATTATCCTTTGCTAACTGCTGATAGATACGAAAACCAATATCGTCCTCACCAACACAAGCAATAAATGTAATGTCAGCACCGCTGCGGCCTGCTGCTACCGCCTGATTAGCACCTTTACCACCAAAAGCAACTTGATATTGTTCCCCGATCACCGTTTCCCCCGAACGAGGGAATGACTTAAGATTCAAAATATGGTCAGCATTAATGCTGCCAAGCACCGCAAGTTTTGCTGTACTCATTACATTTATTCCTTTTCAATTATGCCGTCACCACCATCAATGAGTAACGTCACAAATACCGATTTATTTTTTAATAACTAACTCCAATTCCACAGGGATGACGGCTTCAACTTTTTCGCCTCTCAGCACTTTATTTGCAGTCTGAACACCAACGATACCAATTTGATCAGGACGCTGAGCGATTGTCGCTCCTAGTTTTCCACGCTGAACAGCTTTGATACCATCTCCAGTACCATCAAAACCAACAACTAATACATCGCTTTTACCTGCTGTTTGTAAAGCGCGCAAAGCACCTAACGCCATCTCATCATTCTGAGCAAATACAGCTTGTACAGCCGGATGAGCCGTCAGTAAGTTCTGCATAACGTTCAGTCCCTTGGTACGATCGAAATCAGCAGGCTGACTAGCTAACATATTGAATTTATGTTCCTGTGCTACCTTATTAAATCCTTCACCACGTTCACGGGCAGCAGAAGTGCCAGCAATACCTTCTAGCTGAATAATTTTGGCTCCATCCCCTAATTTTTCGGCGATAAAATCACCCGCTATTTTACCCCCCAAGCGATTATCAGAAGCGATATGACTGACAACAGTACCTTTATTCGCTATCCGATCTAGAGTAATGACCGGAATTTTGGCATTGTTAGCCATAATAATGGCATTACCAACAGCATCGGAGTCAGTCGGGTTAATTAGCATGAGTTTAGTACCACGTACCGTCAAATCCTGAACATTAGCTAATTCTTTCGCTGGATTATCCTGAGAATCCAACACAATTAGGTTATAGCCCAACTTATCCGCCTCTTTTTGAGCGCTATCTTTCATTGTGACAAAGAATGGATTATTCAGTGTAGAAATGACTAACGCGATAGTGTCTTTCGCTAATGCATTTATACTTACAGTCATACTTAGCGCAACAGCAGATAAAATTGTTACTAATTTCTTCACTTTCATCATGTTATTTCCTGTAGGGTGAGGTTATTTACCACTTTTATTATCAACCAGAACTGCCAACAATATTACAATTGCTTTAACAATCATCTGATAGTTAGAAGAAATACCTAATAAGTTTAAGCCATTATTTAAAAAACCGAGGATTAGTGCACCAATCAGAGTACCAATAATTAACCCCTTACCACCAGCTAGGCGAGTTCCTCCCAGTACTACGGCAGCAATAGCATCTAATTCATAACCTCCTCCCGCCATAGGTTGAGCAGAAGAAAGACGAGCGACTTCAATAATACTTGCCAATGCCGTCAGTAAACCGCATAAGGAGTAAACGATAATTTTAATTTTATCGATATTGATACCAGATAAACGGGTAGCCGATTCATTCCCCCCCAAGGCATAAATATAACGACCTAAACGGGTGTGATGCAGGATATACCATGCGATAACAAAAACTATCAACATCAGCCATACTGGAGTAGGAATTCCCAGTAGACGGCCAATACCAAACCAGCCAAACAGATCCGCATTATCACTGAATCCTGTATTTATTGGGCTACCATCAGTATAAACACGGGTTATTCCACGAAGTAACAACATCATGACTAGAGTGGCAATAAAGGCCTGTACTTTACCTTTAGCAATTATTATTCCTGTACAAGCACCAATTGCAGCACCTAAAGCCAAAGCACTCACGATAGCCACCAGAGCATTAACTTCCGTACCAACCAATGAAGCTGCTACTACACCTGTTAACGCAAGCAATGAACCAACAGACAAGTCAATACCCGATGTCAGGATAACCAATGTCATCCCAACGGCCATAATGGCATTGACTGATGTTTGTTGCAGAATATTAAACAAGTTATTTAAAGTGAAAAAATTTCGGCTAAGAGAAGAAACTACGGCTATCAGCACTAGCAACGCAATCAGTGACTTTTGTTTCAGTAACCACTCTTTAGTAAACCAACGTTTAAATGTCGGTGATATATTAGAATTCATACTGAATTACTCCTGAATCGCTCCATATTGTTTGCCTACAGCCGCTGCCATCAAAACTTCTTGAGTTGCCTGTTCAGCAAAAAATTCGCCACTGATCTGGCCTTCACACATAACCAAAATACGATCACTCATTCCTATCACTTCTGGCATTTCAGAAGAAACGAGAATAATACTTAGCCCCTCTTTCTTGAATTGATTAATTAACTGATAAATTTCTTTTTTTGCACCAACATCTACACCACGCGTAGGTTCATCCAGAATAAGAACTTTTGGTCTAGTCATTAATCCACGGGCAATAGCTACTTTTTGCTGATTACCACCAGAAAGTAAACCTATAGCTTGTCCCATTGAAGGTGTCTTGATACTAAACAATTCAATAAAGTCACTAACTGCATTCTGTTCTTCTTTATGATTAAGACCACCTAACCAGTTACTGAAATAACGTAAGGCAGTAAGAGACATATTATCTTTGATTGACATTCCCAAAACTAAGCCATCACGTTTACGATCTTCTGAAATATAAACAATCCCACAAGCTAACCCATCCTGAGGGTTACGAATTACAATGGGGGTTCCATCCAGTGTGATTCGCCCCTGAGTTTTTGGCAACGCACCATAAATAATTTTCATCAATTCAGTGCGGCCAGCCCCCATTAGCCCTGATATACCCAAAATTTCCCCGCTATAAAGAGAAAAACTGGCGTTTGTCACACCGGAACCAGAAATCTGCTTAACCTCAAGTCGTTTTTTGCCCCGAGGTAAATTCAGGCGAGGATACTGATCTTCCAGTTTTCGCCCAACCATCATTTCAATCAGAGTCTCTTCTTTTAGCTCTTTTACCGACTTTTCACCAATAAATTGTCCATCACGGAATACCGTCACATCATCGCAAATTTCAAAAATTTCTCTCAAACGATGGGAAATATAAACAATACCGCATCCCTGAGATTTTAGTTCATGTATTACGAGAAATAATGATTCAGTTTCTGTATCGGTCAGCGCATCAGTTGGCTCATCCATAATGATAACTTTGGATTTAAAACTCAGTACCTTAGCAATTTCAACCAGTTGTTGATTACCGATAGAAAGTTCAGCGACTAAACGGTGACTGCTGTAACTCAGATTCAATTTTTTTAAAAGACGATCGGCTTCCTGATACATTTTTCCCCAATCAATCGCACCGAATTTATTAACAAATTCGTGCCCCAGGAAAATATTTTCAGCAATGGTCAGTTGGGGAATAAGATTTAATTCCTGATGGATAATCCCGATCCCCGCTTCCTGAGAGGATCTAGGACCAGAAAAAATCACTTCTTTTCCTAGGTAATGAACCGTGCCTGTATCTCTGGTATATATTCCGGTCAACACTTTCATCATCGTGGATTTACCTGCACCATTTTCCCCTACCAGAGCCATCACTTTACCCGGGTAAACACGTAGTGCCGCGCCAGATAATGCTTTGACACCAGGAAAAGATTTACTAATTCCTTTTAGTTCCAGTACAGGTTGCATAATCACCTCAGAAAGTCGCACCAGCACAAAGGATAATATTGGCATAAGGAGAATGCTCTCCTGTGCGAATCACCGCTCGGCTATGCTCTGTTTTCTCTTTCAACATATTATGACTAATATAATCTATGGTAATTGAATTCCCTTGCTGTTTCTCAAGCTCTTTAATTTTAGTCAATATTAATTGATATATCAGAGGATTATGATCAATGATCTCCTCAGCTAAAAATGCAGCTTCAATCTGCATTTCTTGTGTAACAACATTAAGAACGGATATAAAACTGGGAATTCCCTGGGTTAGCGCTAAATCAATCCGCTGGGCTAAAGAAGGAATTGGTAATCCAGCATCACCAATTGTAATCTGGTCAGTATGCCCTAGCTGAGAAATTACGGCTGAAACTTCAGAATTAAGTAATACACCTTTTTTCATTTTTTTATTCCATTAGCGAAACGTTTCGCTATTTAGTAATATATAAAGTAATATTTAAAATGCAACATTAGTGATACAAAAATGTGATCACTATCGAAACGTTTCGATAATAAAAGAAACGAAAAAAAACGTTAACTTATTGAATATTTGACGCTGAATCGATTTTTAAGGTAAATATTGTCTACATCAACAAATAATGATTAAAATCTATGGAGAAGGCTAATTAGGTTTTATCTAATCCAACAGATAATATTGGTATGAATTATGCTATTATTAACAGAAAAAATAGTTTTCTTAAGTCACTATCTGGAAAGTGGTCTGTATGAAAGACAACAGACTATTCGTTTATGTTTGCTAGCTGCATTGTGTGGAGAAAGTGTTTTTCTACTCGGCCCTCCAGGTATCGCAAAAAGTTTGATAGCCCGACGATTGAAATTTGCGTTTCGTGATGCCAGAGCATTTGAATATCTGATGACTCGCTTTTCAACCCCTGAAGAAATTTTCGGCCCTCTTTCTATTCAGGCACTGAAAGAAGAAGGACGTTATCAACGTCTAACCAACGGATATTTACCTGAAACTGAAATTGTCTTCCTTGACGAAATATGGAAAGCCGGTCCGGCAATTCTTAATACCCTACTGACTGCAATTAATGAAAGAAAATTCAGAAATGGGGATACAGAAGAGAAAATTCCAATGCGATTACTTATAACAGCATCCAATGAGCTACCTGAAGCAGATAACGGTCTGGAGGCACTTTATGACAGAATGCTAATTCGTATCTGGCTGGATAAAATTCAAGAAAAAAAGAATTTCAGAGCGTTACTCACTAGCCACAAAAATGAAAATGATAACCCTGTTCCGGCAGACATTCAAATAACAAGTGAAGAATTCCATCAATGGCAAAAAGAGGTTGATAAAATAGTTCTACCAGATAGTTGTTTTGATATTATTTATCATCTACGTCAGCAACTTGATGCAACAGAACATTCACCTTACGTTTCAGATAGGCGCTGGAAGAAAGCCATTCATTTATTACAAGCCAGTGCTTTCTTCAATGGCAGAAAAGAGATATCACCTCTTGATTTAATATTACTGAAAGATTGCCTGTGGCATGATCTTCACTCTTTTAAATTACTACCCCAATACTTGAATACTCTCATGACCGAACAGGCATATCGGCAAAGAATATTATCTCAACAAATTGATTCGCTTTATCACCAATGGACTCAAGCTCGTCAGGATAAAAATGATCAGCAGGCGTTAAAGCTGGAAAAACAAACCAGTCTGTTTGGACGTAAAATACAATACTCGCTACCCGATCATATCAATGAAGAAAAATTGATTCTATTCCTACATACACCTCTTCATCTCCATGATATTAAAGTCAATTTCATTGAATTGGAAAAAAAAGCGTTGATTATCTGGATAAACAAAGGCAGAGAATTATCAGCCCGTCTGAACGGCATTGGTTTTCCACAAAACATAGCAGCCGAAGTTAATTCAGCACATCAGCCAGAGATTTTTGATATCAGCCGCCGTTCATCCACGCTATATTTACCAGATCATCAGCATCAGCAAAATGAAGAAAACAACGAGTGGCTGGAAAGATTGGAAAAAGTTAATCAAGAAATTCATCATCAACACCAACTGTTTAATCAGCATCAGCCATGTCTGTTTATTGAAAGTCATTGGCTTGCTACGATAGAGCAGAGTTTTATCCAGTTAGCCGATAAAATTAATCAGTTGAAAATAAAAATAGGCAACTAATTAAATGATTAGTCTGACAACCCTTGATCTTTTACTATCAATAAACGAAGGGGAGATGATAGAAGAGATCATATTAACGCTTTTAGCTTCACCTCAGTTAGCTATCTTTTTTGAAAAACATCCTCGCTTAAAACGTGCGCTATTAAAGGATATTCCTGGCTGGAAACACGATTTACAGCAAAGAATTAAAGAAGCGCTAATTCCTGCAACTCTGGCAGAAGAATTTCAGTTATATCAACAAATACTATCTGCCAACACAAATCATTTTTACCTTAAACTTCCCGATATTCTAGAAACTCTGAACCGAATTGAATCCCCTTTTAGTGAAGAAGCACGGAAACTCGCAACCAACACTATTGCCGATTCAAATACATTACAAATCCTATTTATTCAACGATGGAGGATCAGTTTGATCCTGCAAACCACAACCTTCCATAAGCAATTACTGGAACAAGAAAAAGAGCAACTACTGGCAGAATTGCAACAAAGGCTAACACTAAGCGGTAATCTTGATCCTGTTTTTAGTGAAAATGATAGGGCAGCGGGACGACTATGGGATATGAGTAAAAGTCAGTTAAATCATTCCCAAAATGATAATCAGTTATTAATTCGCTATAGTGAATTTCTTCGCCAGCAGCCGGAACTGGAAAAATTAGCTCAATTACTTGGACGCAGCCAATCTGCAAAATCAAAACCACAAGAAAACCATTCTTTCGAACCAGTTACTACAATCGAACGAACACCCGATACCGTTCCTGAACAGGTAAATGGTATCGGACAAAGTGATGATATTCTGCGCCTGTTGCCAATAGAATTGGCGATATTAGGAATTGAAGATCTGGAATATGAGTTTTATCGCAAATTAGTGGAAAAAAAACTCCTGACCTATCGCTTACAAGGTGATAACTGGCGAGAAAAAACAACATTACGGCCAGTCACTCATTATAGCCAGGAAGAAAAACCACAAGGACCATTTATTATTTGTGTAGATACTTCCGGTTCTATGGGGAAATTCAATGAAAAATGCGCCAAAGCCTTTTGTCTAGCACTGTTACGCATTGCTCTAGCTGATAATCGCAACTGTCATATCATGCTATTTACAACAGAAATTGTGCACTATGAACTATCTTCACCAGATGGTCTAGAACAAGCTATTCGTTTTCTCAGCCAGACTTTCAAAGGAGGGACCGATCTCGCTTTTTGTCTGACAAGCACAATAGAAAAAATGAAAGAAAAATGTTGGAAAAATGCTGATGCTGTTGTTATCTCAGATTTCATTGCTCAGCGTCTGCCGAACTCACTAATCCATCAGATAAAAAATCTGCAACTGCATCAGCAACACCGCTTCCATGCGGTCTCCATGTCCCAATATGGTAAGCCCGATATTATGCGGACATTCGATCATATCTGGCACTTTGATACCGGACTTAAAAGCCGTTTACTGCGAAAATGGCGTCACTAACTTGAATCAAAGCATATCTTCTACAGTTTCGCGTACTTCAGGTGACCAGATACTGCACTGAACTTGACCAATGTGTTTCATTTGCAGCAGTAACATCACTAAACGGGATTGACCTATACCGCCACCAATAGACTGCGGCATGTCGCCTTTGAGTAACGCTTGATGCCAATCATATTGTAAACGCTCTTCATCACTAGTCAGTGCTAACTGACGCTCCAATGCTTCTGCATCAACACGGATACCCATAGAAGAGATCTCAAACGCATCCTCCAAAACAGGGTTCCAGACAATGATGTCGCCGTTTAGACCAACAAAACCATCGCTGTTTGGTGTCGTCCAGTCATCATAATCAGGCGCACGCACATCATGAGATTGACCATCAGATAATTTCGCACCAATACCAATGAGGAAAACAGCACCTAATTCTTTAGCAATAGCACGTTCACGGCCTTTTGCATCCAGATCCGGATAACGGCTCAGAAGCGTTTCGCTATGAACAAAGTGAATTTGATCTGGCAGGAACGGTGCCAGACCAAACTCTTTGCTGACAGCTTTTTCTGTTTCTTTTATTGCTTCGTAAATTTTACCTACTGTCTGTTTAAGATAAGCAAGTGAGCGTTGCCCATCTCCCATCACTTTTTCCCAATCCCATTGATCAACATAAACAGAGTGAATTGGTGTTAAGCGATCCTCATC
The DNA here is from genome assembly GCF_025384885.1 of Photorhabdus kleinii. Taxonomy (NCBI): domain Bacteria; kingdom Pseudomonadati; phylum Pseudomonadota; class Gammaproteobacteria; order Enterobacterales; family Morganellaceae; genus Photorhabdus; species Photorhabdus kleinii. The sequence goes on along the minus strand of NZ_JAJAFY010000024.1, from coordinate 66,434 downwards.
TGGACGCAATGCTTTCATGTGAGTGTAAAGCCCTTGTTCAGGCTGAAAGCCAAAACGACCCAGTGTCTTACGTTTCCATTTAGCCAACGAATGTACTACTTCGAAAGTTGAATCCGGTAAAGTTTTTACTTTTACCTGAACAGCTTTTTCATGGCCGGACAAGTTGTCCTGAATACCATCTCCCAAACAACTTAGGATTGGCCCCTGTACTTCAATCAGACCCAGTTTGCTTTCCAGCAGACGGGAAAAGAAGGATTTCACAAAACTGATTTGTTGCTGCTTTTTAATAAACGACTTTTTCATAATGTTATTCTCTAATTTTTTAGGTGGCCCTGATGTCCTGTTGGAAACATTAAGCAATAAAATGAGGGATAAATTCAATATACTTTAATAAAAATAGACTTTATGATTCATAAAATTCATTTTTAAGATTAAAAAAATGAAAATTCCTTAAAAAAAGGGGCTGAAAATGGCAGAAATTTATCAGATCGACAATCTAGACCGTGACATACTTCACGCTTTAATGGACAACGCACGTACACCTTATGCCGAACTAGCAAAGAAATTTGCTGTCAGTCCGGGAACAATTCACGTTCGCGTGGAAAAAATGAAGCAAGCAGGAATCATTACCGGTACCAGAGTCGATATCAGCACAAAACAACTTGGTTATGATGTGTGTTGCTTTATTGGCATTATTCTTAAGAGTGCTAAAGATTACCCATCAGCTCTGAAAAAACTAGACAACCTGGATGAAGTAGTTGAGGTTTATTACACAACAGGCCACTACAGTATCTTTATTAAAGTTATGTGCCGTTCAATTGAATCCCTTCAAGATGTACTTATCAACAAAATACAGACTATCGATGAAATTCAATCAACAGAAACCCTGATCTCCTTACAAAACCCGATCATGCGAACAATCAAGCCATAAAATAAAATTTGTTATAACCACATTATCCACAGGTAGATCCCAATAGATTCACAGCGTACAATAGCGGCTCTTGAAATCTGTTGGGATCACTATGGCCACTATTACCTTAATCAGCGGCAGCACGATGGGCAGTGCTGAATACGTAGCTGAACATATGGCTGAAATTCTGGAAGATGCTGGTTTCTCCACTAAAATGCTACATGGCCCCTCTTTAGATGAACTTCCCCAAGAAGGAATCTGGCTAGTCGTCACATCTACACATGGAGCAGGAGAATTGCCAGAAAATATACAACCATTGGCCGCAGAAATTTCTGACCAAAAACCTGATCTCAGCAAGGTCACGTTTGGCGCTGTTGGCCTTGGTAGTTCCGAATACGATACTTTTTGCGGTGCAATAAGATCATTTGACCAACTATTGATAGAAAATGGTGCTAAACGTCTCGGTGATCGTCTGGAAATTGACATTCAACAACATGAGATCCCCGAAGATCCAGCAGAAGAATGGGTTAAAAATTGGGCAAACTCACTCTAATAAGAACAAAAAAGCAGCAAACGATTGTGGATAACTTATCTAAAAAGCCGGGGTTAACCCGTAGTTATCCATAGTATAACTATATGACAATGATCACCCTGTGAATAACTACCGATTTAGATCCCAGCTTATACCTTGTGGGATCACGGATCATTCACAACAAATGATCCTTTACAGCTTTATGATCTTTCTAAGGAAAAATAACTTATCCACAAAAGATCATGATCCTAATAAAAGATCTAATAAACAGATCTTTAAATAAAAAAGATCTTCTTTTAATTACCGGTGATCTCACCCACTTGGTCTATCACCGAAACTTGAGTAGAATTCTCCTCCCTTAATGCAACACTGAGCATTTTTATAACTAAAGGTTCATCACCATGTTTTATCCAGAACAATTTGACGTCATCATTATCGGTGGTGGTCATGCCGGTACCGAAGCGGCTATGGCAGCCGCTCGTATGGGCCGTCAAACCTTATTGCTGACCCACAATATTGACACTTTGGGCCAAATGTCATGTAACCCAGCCATTGGTGGGATCGGTAAAGGACATCTGGTTAAAGAAATTGATGCGCTTGGTGGCTTAATGGCTAAAGCAACTGACCAAGCTGGTATCCAATTCAGAACTTTAAATGCCAGTAAAGGGCCCGCAGTTCGTGCAACACGTGCCCAAGCGGATAGGGTTCTCTATCGTCAAGCTATACGCATGGCATTGGAAAACCAACCTAATCTAATGATCTTCCAACAACCTGTAGAAGATCTCATTGTTGAAAATGACACAGTTACTGGCACAGTGACACGTATGGGCCTTAAGTTCAGAGCTAAAGCTGTTGTTTTAACTGTAGGAACATTTCTTGACGGTAAAATCCACATTGGTTTGGAAAACTATAGTGGTGGAAGGGCTGGCGATCCCCCTGCTATTTCGTTGGCACAGCGCTTACGTGAGTTACCTTTACGTGTAAACAGATTGAAAACAGGAACACCACCACGTATTGATGCTAGAACTATTGATTTTAGTCAGTTAACACAACAACTAGGTGATTATCCAACGCCAGTATTCTCTTTCCTTGGAAATGTGAAACAACATCCACAACAAATACCGTGTTACATCACCCATACCAATGAAAAAACCCACGATGTAATCCGCAATAATCTGGATCGTAGCCCAATGTATACGGGGATCATTGAAGGGATCGGTCCTCGCTATTGTCCTTCAATCGAAGATAAAGTCATGCGTTTTGCGGATCGTGATGCTCACCAGATTTTCCTTGAACCTGAAGGATTGACTAGCAATGAAATCTATCCAAATGGTATTTCTACTAGCTTACCATTTGACGTACAGATGCAAATTGTTCACTCCATGAAAGGAATGGAAAATGCTCGCATTATTCGTCCTGGTTATGCAATAGAATACGATTTCTTCGATCCAAGAGATCTAAAACAAACATTAGAAAGTAAATTTATCCACGGTCTATTTTTTGCTGGACAAATCAACGGCACGACGGGTTATGAAGAAGCTGCTGCTCAAGGACTCTTGGCAGGCCTTAATGCAGCTCGTTACGCTTCAGAAGAAGAAAGTTGGTTCCCTCGCCGTGATCAAGCTTATATTGGCGTTTTAGTTGACGATTTATGTACTTTAGGGACTAAAGAACCATACCGTATGTTTACTTCTAGAGCCGAGTATCGCTTGATGCTACGTGAAGATAATGCAGACCTGCGTTTAACAGAAAAAGGCCATGAGTTAGGGTTGGTAGATGATTCACGTTGGGAACATTATTGCCGTAAAGTGGAAATGGTTGAACAAGAACGCCAGCGTTTACGTAATATTTGGATTCACCCTAATTCAAATAATCTTGATGACATAAACAATATATTGAAAATGCCATTGTCGAAAGAGGCTAATGGTGAAGATCTACTGCGTCGTCCTGAAATGAACTATGAACTTTTGACTTCATTGCCTCTGTTTTCTCCAGGTCTTGAAGAACCACAAGCCGCTGATCAAGTTGAAATTCAGGTCAAATATGAGGGATATATTGCCCGCCAACAGGAAGAAATCGAAAAACAGCTACGTAATGAAAACACATCATTACCGGTTGATCTCGATTACCGCCAAATTAGCGGTCTTTCCAATGAAGTTATCGCTAAACTCAATGATCATAAACCGAGTTCAATTGGTCAGGCTTCACGTATTTCAGGAGTAACACCTGCGGCAATTTCAATTTTACTTGTGTGGTTGAAAAAACAAGGATTATTGCGCCGCAGTGCTTGAAAGGATCTTGATTATGCTTAACAAACTAGAATTGTTGCTGACCAAAGCAGGAATAGAATTGTCACTACAGCAAAAACAGCAGCTTGTAGCCTATGTTGATATGCTCAATAAGTGGAATAAAGCTTACAATCTCACGTCGGTACGTGAGCCAGAGCAAATGCTGGTGCGTCATATCATGGACAGTATTGTTGTCAGCCCTTATTTGCAAGGTCATCGTTTTATCGATGTGGGCACAGGTCCAGGGTTGCCAGGTATTCCGTTAGCTATTGTTCGTCCAGATTCTCATTTCACATTGCTGGATAGTTTAGGTAAAAGGGCGAGATTTTTGCGTCAGGTTCAACATGAACTTGATTTGGTAAATATTGAACCAGTACAAAGCAGGGTTGAAGCGTATTCTTCTGAACCACCTTTTGATGGCGTAATAAGCCGTGCTTTTGCTTCGTTACAAGATATGGTCTCTTGGTGCAGTCATCTGCCTGAGCCTATTCATGGACGTTTCTATGCACTTAAAGGTGTGCTTCCAGAAGAGGAGCTGACTATGTTGCCTTTGGGAATTTCTATCGATTCGGTTATTAAATTAGATGTTCCTGAACTTGAAGGGCAACGTCATTTGGTTATCCTTAAATCAAACTGATTTTGTTATTTGTCAATAAAGTTATAAATAATTAGTGATGTTGAGCACAATTATACTGTAGTCAGCATCGTTAATTATGGTTTGCCTCGTTTCAGCTTTAATTTACCGAGTTATTACATAAAAATAACGTTATCTTGATATTAAGATAGTTGAACCTTTAAAAATCAGATAAAGCATTTTTTCATCAGATTCACTTTTTTAAACTAGCTAAAAATTAGCTTGGTGATTTAAGTCATAATATAATCACTCTTTTGTATAGAATTAAATTAACCAATTGATTTTATTATTAATGTATTTTATTTTTATTTATTGTGAATGTTAAATATAATTAACAAATGAAAAATTTATGTGATTTAAATCACATTTAAGTCTGAAATGTATGAAATTATTAAAAACAAGAAATCAGGACAATCATTAGCTTGCAATCTGGCACTAAAATAAAAAATTTAAATAATTGTTCACCTTTTCGCTACTTATGGATTGAATTCATTTTGGTGGCCCGTATAATTTGCACGTTTTTGTCACTTGACACTCTTAAGCAAAGGCAGTTTTATACAACATTTAGCAAAACCTGATATGCAAGGCGTACAAGGGGAGAAAACAAAAGTCATGTCTGTATCCCTTTACAGCGGTAAAATTGCACTGAAGCTGCTTTTTTTGCAGTTAATGACTTTTGTTGTTCTCAGTGTGGCTTTTTGTACCAAAAGTATAGAATGGGGCGCTTCTGCTTTTGCTGGTGGGTTAGCATGTTGGTTACCTAATGCCATATTCATGCTGTTTGCCAGTTTTCAAAAAGCAAAAGAAGAAGAGGTTTCTGTACGTATTGCATGGTCTTTCGCTGTTGGCGAAGGGTTGAAAGTTATTATTACAATAGCTGTGCTGGTTGTTGCTTTAGGCGTGTTTAAAGCGGCGTTTGCACCACTAGGTTTAACTTATTTAGCGGTGCTGATTGTGCAAATCATCGCACCTGCTGTGATAAACGGTTAGGTTTTCAACAATAAAAGGGTAAGAGGCATCATGTCTGCATCAGGAGAAGTTTCAACTGCAAGGGACTACATAGGCCACCACCTGAATAACCTTCAGTTGGACCTACGTACCTTTGAGTTGGTCGATCCCAACTCTGGTGGTTCTGCAACGTTTTGGACGTTGAACATTGACTCGCTTTTTTTCTCAGTCGTATTAGGGATTTTATTTCTGTATGTATTCAGAAAGGTTGCGGTTAATGCCACCAGTGGCGTACCTGGCAAACTTCAGACTGCTATAGAATTGATCATGGGTTTTGTTGATAACAGCGTTCGTGATATGTATCACGGCAAGAGCAAAGTTATTGCCCCCTTGGCACTGACAGTGTTCGTTTGGGTGTTATTAATGAACGTGATGGACTTATTGCCAATCGATTTTCTCCCTTATATCGGTGAACATTTCTTTGGTTTACCTGCTCTGCGTGTCGTGCCAACAGCAGATGTCAGTATTACCTTGTCGATGGCTATTGGTGTCTTTGTCCTCATCCTCTACTACAGCATTAAGATGAAAGGGATTGGTGGTTTTACAAAAGAGCTGACTTTACAGCCTTTTAATCATCCACTGTTTATTCCAATTAACTTAATTCTGGAAGGCGTTAGCCTGCTTTCAAAACCGGTATCACTCGGTCTACGACTGTTTGGTAACATGTATGCGGGTGAATTGATCTTTATTCTTATAGCTGGTCTGTTACCGTGGTGGTCGCAGTGGTTACTGAGCCTGCCTTGGGCTATTTTCCACATACTGATTATTACGTTACAAGCCTTTATTTTCATGGTTCTGACGATTGTTTATCTGTCGATGGCATCTGAAGAACATTAATTTTTTACCACAATAACTAACTGTGTTTTAACTGAAACAAACTGGAGACTGTCATGGAAAACCTGAATATGGATCTGCTGTACATGGCTGCCGCTGTAATGATGGGCCTAGCGGCAATCGGTGCTGCGATCGGTATCGGCATCCTCGGAGGTAAATTTTTGGAAGGCGCTGCTCGTCAGCCAGATTTAATCCCTCTTCTGCGTACACAGTTCTTTATCGTTATGGGTCTGGTTGACGCCATCCCAATGATTGCTGTGGGCCTTGGCTTGTACGTAATGTTTGCTGTCGCGTAGTTTGTAGAAATAATCTGAAACTACGTCAACTCATTAATTTTAAAAGAGGTATTGTGCTGTGAATATTAATGCAACAATCCTCGGCCAGGCCATTGCGTTTGTCTTATTTGTTATGTTCTGTATGAAGTTCGTATGGCCACCGATCATGGCGGCCATAGAAAAACGTCAAAAAGAAATTGCTGACGGTTTATCTTCTGCGGAACGTGCCAAAAAGGACCTGGACTTAGCGCAAGCCAATGCGACCGACCAAATGAAGAAAGCGAAAGTGGAAGCTCAGGTCATCATTGAACAGGCTAATAAACAAAAAGCCCAGATCCTTGATGATGCAAAAGCGGAAGCTGAGCAGGAACGTAACAGAATCGTAACGCAAGCTCAGGCAGAAATTGATGCCGAACGTAAGCGTGCTCGGGAAGAGTTGCGTAAGCAGGTCGCTATGTTGGCTATCGCAGGTGCCGAGAAAATCATCGAACGTTCCGTGGATGAAGCTGCTAATAGCGACATCGTTGATAAACTGGTCGCTGAACTGTAAGGAGGGAGGGGCATGTCTGAATTCGCTACTGTAGCTCGCCCCTACGCCAAAGCAGCTTTTGACTTTGCTGTGGAAAAACAATCGCTTGAACAATGGCAGAATATGCTGGCGTTCACAGCTGAGGTGACTCGTAATGAGCAAGTTGGTGAGCTGCTTTCCGGTTCATTGGCATCGGAAACATTAGCTAATACCTTTATCGCAATTTGCGGTGAACAGGTCGATGAACATGCTCAGAACTTTATTCGTGTTATGGCAGAAAATGGTCGCTTACTGGCGTTGCCGGAAGTTTTGCAGCAATTTATTCAATTGCGTGCATCACTTGAATCAACCGTTGATGTTGAAGTGATTTCTGCCACCGAATTGAGAGAACAACAGCTGGCTAAAATTTCTGTAGCGATGGAAAAACGTCTGTTACGCAAAGTTAAGCTGAATTGCAAAATTGATAAGTCTGTTATTGCTGGTGTGGTTGTCCGCGCAGGTGATTTGGTGATCGATGGCAGTATTCGTGGCCGTTTAGATCGCTTAACAGACGTCTTGCAGTCTTAAGGGGACTGGAGCATATGCAACTGAATTCCACCGAAATCAGCGAACTGATCAAGCAGCGCATTGCTCAGTTCAATGTAGTGAGTGAAGCTCACAATGAAGGTACGATTGTATCCGTTAACGACGGTATCATTCGTATTCACGGTTTAGCCGAAGTTATGCAGGGTGAGATGATCGCACTGCCTGGCAATCGTTATGCAATCGCATTGAACTTGGAGCGTGACTCCGTAGGTGCGGTTGTAATGGGTCCGTATGCTGACTTAGCAGAAGGTATGAAGGTCAAATGTACTGGCCGTATTCTTGAAGTACCTGTTGGTCGTGGTCTGCTTGGTCGTGTAGTAAACACGCTGGGTGAGCCAATTGATGGGAAAGGCCCTGTTGAGCATGATGGTTTCTCTGCTGTTGAAATGATCGCTCCAGGTGTTATCGACCGTCAATCTGTTGATCAGCCGGTACAAACTGGTTATAAATCCGTTGACGCTATGATCCCTATCGGTCGTGGTCAACGTGAACTGATTATCGGTGACCGTCAGACGGGTAAAACAGCACTGGCTATTGACGCAATCATTAACCAACGTGACTCAGGCATAAAATGTGTCTATGTCGCAGTTGGTCAGAAAGCTTCTACTATTGCGAACGTTGTTCGTAAATTAGAGGAGCATGGTGCTCTTGCCAATACTATTGTGGTTGTTGCAACTGCTTCAGAATCTGCGGCATTACAATACCTGGCGCCATATTCGGGTTGTGCAATGGGCGAATACTTCCGTGACCGCGGTGAAGATGCGCTGATTGTTTACGATGATTTGTCTAAGCAGGCTGTAGCTTATCGTCAAATTTCTCTGTTGCTCCGTCGTCCGCCAGGACGTGAAGCATTCCCAGGTGACGTTTTCTATCTGCACTCTCGTTTGTTGGAACGTGCTGCACGTGTTAATGCTGAATATGTGGAAAAATTCACCAATGGTGAAGTAAAAGGTAAAACCGGTTCTCTGACGGCCCTGCCTATCATTGAAACTCAGGCAGGTGACGTATCAGCATTCGTACCAACAAACGTTATTTCAATTACTGATGGTCAGATTTTCTTAGAATCTAGTTTGTTCAATGCGGGGATTCGTCCAGCAGTTAACCCAGGGATTTCCGTATCCCGTGTAGGTGGCGCTGCTCAGACTAAAATCGTTAAGAAATTGTCTGGGGGCATTCGTACTGCTCTGGCTCAATATCGCGAACTGGCAGCGTTTTCTCAGTTTGCTTCTGACCTTGATGATGCAACCCGTAAGCAGTTGGATCATGGTCAAAAAGTAACTGAATTGCTGAAACAGAAACAATATGCGCCAATGTCTGTTGCACAACAGTCGTTGTCTCTGTTTTCTGCGGAACGTGGTTATCTGGAAGATATCGAAATTGCTAAGGTTATTGATTTCGAATCTGCGTTGCTTGCATATGCCAACCGTGAACATGCTGATCTTCTAAAAGAGATTGACCAGTCTGGTGGTTACAACGAAGAGATCGAAGCAAAGCTGAAAGCTCTGCTGGATTCCTTCAAGGCAACTCAGTCCTGGTAACACTATTCGGCCCGGTTTAATTAAACATGGGCCGTCTGGTTAATGAGGAGAATCAGGAATGGCCGGCGCAAAAGAGATACGTACCAAGATCGCCAGCGTGCAAAACACGCAAAAAATCACTAAAGCGATGGAGATGGTTGCTGCGTCCAAAATGCGTAAAACGCAGGATCGCATGGCGGCCAGTCGTCCTTATGCAGAAACCATACGCAGCGTGATTGGTCACCTTGCGTTAGGTAATCTGGAATATAAACATCCATACCTTGAAGAGCGTGAAACCAAACGTGTCGGGTATCTGGTTGTTTCTACCGATCGTGGCTTGTGCGGTGGTTTGAATACTAATCTGTTCAAAAAACTGCTTTCAGAAATGAAAGACTGGTCTGATAAAGGTGTCCAGTGTGATCTGGCGCTTATCGGCTCTAAGGCTACCTCTTTCTTTGCTTCTGTTGGGGGCAACGTTGTTGCTCAGGTAACAGGCATGGGAGATAACCCTTCACTGTCTGAATTGATCGGGCCAGTGAATATCATGCTGCGGGCATACGATGAGGGACGTCTGGATAAACTGTATGTGGTGACAAACAAGTTCATCAATACGATGTCCCAGGAACCGACTATTACTCAGTTATTACCTCTGCCTGCCGGAGATGATGAAACACTGAAGAAGAAATCCTGGGATTATTTATACGAACCTGATCCTAAGGCGTTGCTAGATATACTGCTGCGTCGTTATGTAGAATCGCAGGTTTATCAGGGCGTCGTTGAAAACCTGGCTAGTGAACAGGCCGCACGAATGGTGGCGATGAAAGCCGCAACTGATAATGGTGGTAGCCTGATCAAAGAGTTGCAGTTGGTTTATAACAAAGCTCGTCAGGCCAACATAACTCAGGAGCTGACCGAGATTGTATCGGGTGCTTCCGCGGTTTAACAGCTAGGTTTATGAATTACGTAGAGGATTCAAGATGGCTACTGGAAAGATTATCCAGGTAATCGGCGCCGTGGTGGACGTCGAATTCCCTCAAGATACCGTACCAAAAGTATACGATGCTCTTGAGGTTCAAAACGGCGAAGCTAAGCTGGTGCTGGAAGTTCAGCAGCAGTTGGGCGGCGGCGTTGTTCGTTGTATTGCAATGGGTACTTCTGATGGCTTAAGCCGTGGTTTAAGTGTCACTGATTTAGGCCACCCAATTGAGGTTCCGGTTGGTAAAGCGACATTGGGCCGTATCATGAACGTATTGGGTGAACCAATCGACATGAAAGGCGATATCGGTGAAGAAGAGCGTTGGGCTATTCATCGCCCGGCTCCAAGCTATGAAGAGTTATCTAACTCTCAAGAACTACTGGAAACCGGTATTAAGGTAATGGACCTAATTTGCCCATTCGCTAAGGGTGGTAAAGTTGGTCTGTTTGGTGGTGCGGGTGTAGGTAAAACCGTAAACATGATGGAGTTGATCCGTAACATTGCGATTGAGCATTCGGGTTACTCTGTATTTGCCGGTGTAGGTGAACGTACTCGTGAAGGTAACGACTTCTACCACGAAATGACAGACTCTAACGTACTGGATAAAGTATCTCTGGTATATGGTCAGATGAACGAGCCACCAGGAAACCGCCTACGTGTTGCGCTGACTGGTCTGACAATGGCTGAAAAGTTCCGTGATGAAGGCCGCGATGTTCTGCTATTTGTTGATAACATCTATCGTTATACTTTGGCAGGTACTGAAGTATCTGCGCTGCTTGGTCGTATGCCATCTGCGGTAGGTTATCAGCCAACTCTGGCGGAAGAAATGGGTGTTCTGCAAGAACGTATTACTTCTACCAAAACCGGTTCTATTACCTCCGTACAGGCTGTTTATGTACCGGCGGATGACTTAACTGACCCATCTCCGGCAACGACTTTCGCGCACTTAGACGCAACCGTAGTTTTGAGTCGTCAGATCGCTTCTTTGGGTATTTACCCTGCGGTTGATCCGTTAGATTCTACCAGTCGTCAGCTCGATCCATTGGTTGTTGGTCAAGAGCACTATAATGTTGCTCGTGGCGTTCAGTCTATCCTGCAACGTTATCAGGAGCTGAAAGATATTATCGCCATCTTGGGTATGGATGAACTGTCAGAAGACGATAAGCTGGTAGTTGCGCGTGCTCGTAAGATCCAGCGCTTCCTGTCTCAGCCGTTCTTCGTTGCAGAAGTCTTTACTGGTTCACCAGGTAAGTTCGTTTCCCTGAAAGACACTATCCGTGGCTTTAAAGGTATCTTAGACGGCGACTATGACCACTTACCAGAACAGGCGTTCTACATGGTTGGCACCATCGAAGAAGCTGTGGAAAAAGCGAAGAAACTTTAATACGGCTGACCGGAGGTTGACATGGCTGCAATGACTTACCATTTGAATGTTGTCAGTGCTGAAAGCCGGATGTTTGAAGGTTTGGTACAGAAAATTCAGGTGACAGGTAGTGAAGGTGAACTGGGCATTTACCCAGGACATGCTCCGCTACTGACTGCCATAAAACCTGGCATGGTACGTATTGTTAAGCAGTTCGGTGAAGAAGAGGTCATTTACCTTTCTGGGGGTATCCTTGAGGTACAACCGAGCGGCGTTATCGTACTGGCTGACACTGCGATCCGTGGTAAAGATTTGGATGAAGCTAAGGCGTTGGAATCTAAACGTAAAGCTGAAGAACACATCCGTAATTCTCACGGTGATGTTGACTATGCTCAGGCATCAGCTGAATTGTCTAAAGCGATTGCGAAACTTCGTGTAATCGAGTTAACAAAAAAAGCGATGTAATACAGGCAGTTAAATAAAAAAAGCCAGTTGGTGCGAGCTAACTGGCTTTTTTGTATTGCGAAATATGTAGTAATTTATCTTATAAACAGGTTTACTTTTCTCTCTTAAATTGGAGTTATCGGGTTTCTTATGTCTAACAGTGCAAAAAGTGTTGTGATCCTTGCCGCGGGTAAAGGAACCCGCATGTACTCTGATCTCCCTAAAGTGCTGCACTTGCTGGCCGGTAAACCTATGGTTCAGCATGTGATTGATACTGCAATGGCATTAGGGGCTAAAAATGTTCATCTAGTTTATGGACATGGAGGAAACCTGATGAAGCAAACCCTTTCTGATCAAACACTAAATTGGGTATTACAAGCAGAGCAGTTAGGGACTGGCCATGCAATGCAGCAGGCAGCACCACATTTCGCTGATGATGAAGATATTTTGATATTGTATGGTGACGTGCCTCTTATTGGTACAGATACCCTTGAACGCCTGCTAGCGGTTAAACCTGACGGTGGTATCGGTTTATTAACGGCAATTTTGGATAATCCAACAGGTTATGGTCGTATTGTTCGTGAAAACGGAGAAGTAACGGGCATCATTGAGCAAAAAGACGCGACTGAAGAACAACGTAAAATCAATGAAATAAATACAGGTATTCTGGTTGCTAATGGTAGTGATTTAAAACGTTGGTTGGCCCAATTGGATAATAACAATGTTCAGGGTGAATACTACCTGACTGATGTGATTGCGCTAGCTTATAAAGAAGGTCGAAAAATTGAAGTGGTGCACCCAACTCGCTTGAGTGAAATGGAAGGTGTAAATAACCGCCTTCAACTTTCCGCTCTTGAGCGTATTTATCAATCTGAACAAGCGGAACAATTATTACTAGCGGGTGTTATGTTGTTGGATCCTGCTCGTTTTGATTTACGTGGCACACTAATTCACGGCCATGATGTGGTTATTGATACTAATGTCATTATTGAGGGTAATGTAGCCCTTGGTAATAATGTACAGATTGGTACCGGTTGTGTATTGAAGAATTGCATCATTGGTGATGATTCTATTATTAGCCCCTATACAATAGTTGAAGATTCTGAAATGGAAACTGGTTGTACTGTTGGGCCTTTTGCACGTTTGCGTCCCGGTTCTAAACTCGCTGAAAAAGCCCATGTAGGGAATTTCGTTGAGATGAAAAAATCTTATCTGGGTAAAGGTTCTAAAGCTGGACATTTGACTTATCTTGGCGACGCAGACATTGGTCGTGATGTAAATATTGGTGCAGGTACTATTACCTGTAATTATGACGGTGCTAATAAATTTAAGACCATTATTGGTGACAATGTTTTTGTTGGTTCTGATACTCAGCTTGTTGCTCCGGTGACTGTTGCTAAAGGCGCTACAATCGGAGCGGGGACAACAGTGACAAAAAACATCGCTGAAAATGAGCTGGTTGTAAGCAGAACTAAACAAACACATATTCAAGGGTGGAAACGCCCGGTGAAAGAAAAAAAATAAAATAATAATCCCCACTCTACAGGCTCGGGGACCGGAAAAACCGGAAAACAATCAGGCTCTTGACATATAAAGGGCTTTCATCAGCCCTATTTTTAGGAATAAAACTGATGTGTGGAATTGTTGGTGCAGTAGCACAACGAGATATTGCAGAAATCCTGATTGAAGGACTTCGTCGTTTGGAATACCGAGGTTACGACTCCGCCGGCTTGGCGGTTGTTGATAACGAAAAAAATATGTTTCGCCTGCGTGAAGTCGGTAAGGTACAAGTACTTGCTGATGAGGTTGGTAAGCAGCCAGTCCTTGGTGGGACAGGTATTGCTCATACCCGTTGGGCTACACACGGCGAACCAAACGAGAAAAATGCTCACCCGCATGTATCTGATTATATTGCTGTTGTTCACAACGGTATTATTGAAAACTATGAAGAATTACGCGTTCAATTAATTGCACTCGGTTATCAGTTTATCTCGGATACTGATACAGAAGTTATTGCCCACCTTGTTCATTGGGAACAAAAACAAGGTGGTACTTTGTTGGAAGCTATTCAACGAGTTATTCCTCGGTTGCGTGGTGCTTATGGTGCAGTCATCATGGATAGCCGTGATCCTGGAACAATAATTGCTGCAAGATCGGGTAGTCCTTTGGTTATAGGACTAGGCGTTGGAGAAAACTTTCTGGCGTCTGATCAGTTGGCGCTATTGCCTGTTACTCGTCGTTTTATCTTCCTTGAGGAAGGGGATATTGCTGAAGTAACTCGCCGTACTGTACGTATTTTTAATGCTCAGAGCAAACCGGTTGAGCGGGAACAGATTGAATCCAATATTCAGTATGATGCTGGTGATAAAGGTGTCTACCGTCATTACATGCAAAAAGAGATCTATGAACAACCAATGGCGATTAAAAGCACTCTGGAAAGACGCTTGAGTCATGGGCAGGTAGATCTGTCTGAGCTTGGTCCTAACGCAGCTAAATTATTATCTAAAGTAGAGCATATTCAGATAGTTGCTTGTGGTACATCCTATAACGCAGGTATGGTTTCCCGTTATTGGTTTGAAGCATTGGCTGGTATTCCTTGTGATGTGGAAATTGCTTCTGAATTCCGTTACCGCAAATCAGCGCGCCGTTCAGGAAGCTTACTTATCACCTTGTCTCAATCGGGTGAAACCGCAGATACATTGGCAGCCCTGCGTTTATCTAAAGAACTTGGCTATCTCACATCGTTGACTGTCTGTAACGTAGCGGGTTCTTCTTTAGTACGTGAATCTGATTTTGCTCTGATGACCAAAGCCGGCGCAGAAATTGGTGTTGCTTCAACTAAGGCGTTTACAACTCAATTGACAGTATTACTGATGCTGGTGGCTTACCTTGGACGCTTGAAAGGTGTTGATGCAGAGCAGGAACAAGAAATTGTTCATGCATTACATGCACTGCCAAGCCGTATCGAAAGCATGTTATCGAAAGATAAAATTATTGAAGCGCTGGCGGAAGATTTTTCTGACAAACACCATGCTTTATTCCTTGGTCGTGGTGATCAATATCCGATTGCGGTTGAAGGCGCTCTGAAATTAAAAGAGATTTCTTATATCCATGCTGAAGCTTATGCTGCTGGTGAATTAAAACATGGCCCACTGGCACTGATTGATGCAGATATGCCGGTTATCATTGTAGCTCCGAACAATGAACTGCTAGAAAAACTGAAATCTAATATCGAAGAAGTACGTGCTCGTGGTGGATTGCTATATGTTTTTGCTGATCAGGACGCGGGTTTTACCGATAGTGAAGGAATGAAGATTATTCCATTGCCGCATGTTGAAGAGCTGATTGCACCAATATTTTATACAGTACCATTGCAATTGCTTTCCTATCATGTTGCTCTGATCAAAGGAACTGATGTTGATCAGCCTCGTAACTTGGCTAAGTCAGTGACTGTAGAATAATCGTTTTATAATAAGAAGTTGAAACAAGCCTCTGTACATTAAAAATACAGAGGCTTTTTTTTGAACTGAGAAAATTTATCATTATTTTTTTGCCGATAAAAATAAATCACGCCATTGTAATGTTATATTATGGCGAAATTTATGAAACCAGATATCCATCCAAACTATTGGGGAGTTGTATTTTAATACCTACTTTGCAATTGGCTGCGCGATTCCAGAAAAAATTCGGGCGTTTTATTGATAGAACTCTCAGCTTATAACTTCGGGTTTACTGTCCATATTTAATTTTACTTCTGATTATCTTGAAAATAACTGACCTAAACTTTGTTTGGGAATAGAGTTAGCATAGTTGAATTTAATATAAATAAAATTTATATTTTATGCAAAATGAAATCTCATAAATGCTTGTTGTATAGTATAAAATTAAATCTTCAATTGGTTGTTTTTGCTACAAATTTATCCTCCAAAATAGTTCATAATTTACTCTTATCAACACATTTTTTCATAAACCACAGTTCTGGTCATTTATTGGCACCTGAATATAGCCAATCTTCACCATATATACTCCTGCTTAGTGCCGATACGAAACTATTTTTTCGGAAATCTCACGGATTAGTGAGTTTTGAAAAATCTTGGTTTAGTGGAAACGGTGGATTTGGCGAAAAACGCTCTTCCTAAAGACTCAACTGAATCACTCATATCAGGTAATCACAATATTAAAACAGGTGGAAATTATTCCAGTTTGTCACTAACAAAAAGCGATGGTCGATATGTCTTCATAGAAACCACTTCTCATGAAGCAGATTCTTTTTGTGCAATAGGATATCGTGAGTCTGACTCCTCAAATATAAATGTTGTTCAACTCCCTCGAAAGAACGGCTATGTTGCAATAGCTAATGAACATTATTCTAAATCAGAGTCTGACAGTCGATTTATTCAATTGAATACGGATACAAAAACATCAGGTTATATATTAGCTAAAACTGCAAACTATTATGATGATCCTAATTCACGTCATTTGGGCCGTTCGGGATTTTTGAGGCCTAATGGAATTGATAATCTGGGGGCATTAGCAATTCATATAGCTCATCCTGACGTTGATAGCTCTCAGCACGCTCGCGGGCTTTCTTTCGGGTACGGGGGATATTCAGAAGCATTCAGCGTTTCTACTTACGCTTTCGATGAAAATGGTAACTTCAGGGGGAAACGTAAGATATTAACAGAGGATGATATCCTTGTTGGTATTCCGCTACCGTGGTCTAAACCAACCGCACCAGCAGGTTATCTTATTTGTAGTGGTCAGCAGTTTGACAAATCTATATACCCTAAATTAGGGGAAGCATATCCCTCTGGTGCACTCCCTGATCTACGCGGTGAATTTATTCGAGGTTGGGATAATGGGAGAAGTATTGATTCAGGGAGAGATATATTATCCCATCAGAATTCAACAAAGTTACCTAATCTTTACACCCATGCTGCCTCTGCAAATATAGGAGTATTGGTATCTCCTCCTATTAATCGTTTTTCAAGTAATTATCCATCAGAAATTATGGCTAGTGATTTTGAGGAAACAGAATTCGGGAGCGGTAAATATTTTTCGACCCAACTAAATCCTGGTGGTGCAGTTTCATTATCTACATTTAGAGTACGTCCCCGTAATATCGCATTTAACTACATAGTGAGAGCAGCATAATGACAACACAGAAACAAAAATATTCCCTAGAACCAGAATCCGCAATATTGGGAAATAATGGATTAGCAACCAAGGCTGGTTGGTTAACAATCTATCATGCAGAGCCTTATTCCAGAGAATTTATTGGTACCAGACCAGAATATCTAATGGAAGGAGTGGGACTTCCTGCCTATTCCTATCCAGACGCACCAGAACTTCCAGATTCTGATGACATGGCTGTTTACCGCAGCGAAGATAAAAGTTGTTGGCAAATAGTACCTGATTACCGTGGAAAAACAGCTTATAACAAGCAGACACGAGCACAATATGAAATTACTGCTCTAGGTGAACTACCAGAATTTCTGACATTCAAGCAACCTGCCACTGATTTTGATAAATGGGATGGTAAAAAGTGGGTAATTGATAAAGCTGCTGTAAAAGACAATCAAATTGAACAGGCAGAGCAGCGGCGAGTAACACTGTTACAACAAGCAAACGAAACAGTCGCATTGCTACAACATGCAGTAGATACTGAGCTGGCTTCAGAAAAAGAAAAGCTATTGTTGCTAGATTGGAAAAAGTACTTTGTATTAATGAACCGGATTAATATTTCTTCAGCTCCAGATATTAACTGGCCTGAAAAACCAGAATAAAATAATACCGGCCTGTTTTTCAGGCCGTAGATTTAAGACTTATAAACAAAATTATAGATGTTTATCGTTTCTGAAACCATATCTTTACATCAGAATTATTAACAGATTTTTATTTTGTTCTTTCATAAAATGTCTCTGAATTTTTAAGTGAAAAATAAAAAATTAACTTCATAACTTTATATGCTATTGTAATTCAACCTCCAACACTATATTTAATATTTTATATCAGTCTATAAAAATCACTGAAATAATAGAAAAACTATAAAGAATCATTTTTCAGAAAGAATAACTGATAGCTTTAAAATCGGTGATATTACTTAGAGCAAAGAATTTAAATAAATAAAAAATCATATAAATACCCAACCATGTTAGGTATTTATAAAGAGCGACATAAATGCATAATCAAATTAATGAATAATTACTATTTTTTATTACCATAAAAATGATTCATTTTATTCTGGTTGCTCTGGCCATTCAATATTTTTTGCCGTGGTATCCATTCGATTTAACGCGACGCGATATTTTTTCCACTCCATCAACATTGTTATTTCATTATCAGTAGCAATTCCTAAATCAATGGCATCTTGCAATGGTGCCATTTTAATTGAAGCTTGTTCTAATAAATAATATTGTTGGCGGTGATAGGTTTTATTTTTCTGTTCGATAATAGCCTGATGATATAATGCCTTAGCCTCTTGAGCACTGAAACCCATTGAGATTAATTGATGAGGTTCAGCTGGCACATTAACATATTCATAGCCATTTTTATCTACCAATCTATTTAATATTATCATATATCCTCATTATGGTTTTTTTTGATAAAGCGTGTCATATTCTAGGGAGTAAGGTATTGTATTATCAATATATTCTTCACCTAATAACGGATCATTGATGGCTAACGATTTCACCATCCACTTAATTTCTCTATTAAGGTCTGAATTTGACCACCGATATATTTCAACCTCTCCTTCTTCACGTGAATAATGAATTGGTTGGAAATTACTGGTCACAAAATAGGTTAAACCACCACGTAAATAACAACCACTGTAAACATAACAACCTACAACATCACCAGATTTAACATCACCATAGAGAGGATATTTACCATCGACGGGTCTGGCGATGCTTATCATGGTGTAGCGGATCGCTTTTATTGTTTTACGATAGGTTTGATTTATGCGTTTAATATTTAAATATTGTGCATCACCACCCCACCGATGCTCTCCGCCTTCTATTTGTGTAAGTAATCCGGCTACATGTGTCACGCCCTCCCCGAATGGTTTTTTTTCTGCATCATATGGATAGGGCCTATGAAGCGTTAACCAAGAATTCGCTCCGACATTTGGTGGGAAGTCCCACCAAATCGGATAATAGCGTTCAGTACTCAGTCCAGTAAGATCAATCGTGGTGGTATAGCGTGGTTCACCCTGAATATCCGACGCAGTGGGTTTATTGAGCGTGTTATATTCTTGGGCCCAAGGTGTCCATGGTAAATTGTGATATTGGCTGCGTGTATATACCCGGCTGCTGTTATAAACAAAATAACGCTGAATGATCCCAGCAGCCTGTAAAACGACAAGTGAACCGGCAAGTGGTTCAGGATAGTTAGCACCATTTTGAGCGTAAATATTGTAATCTTGGTAATAAATCCCTGGTATTTTATAGTTATCCAAATTTGCCTGATCACCCAAATAAACCGCCTGCTCACTAAAGATATCCTGAGAAGTAATATTGATATCTTCAGATAGGATTTTTCCATTCACTTTCCGGTTGTTTGGAACTGCACCCTTAGCCAAATCCACCGTTTCCACTAAACCAAGGTTTTTAAAAACTCGCCAATCCGTGATAATTTCGATAATAATAGTATTATATTGGTATTATTCAGGGTTACATATGGCAAAGATTGGCTATGTTCGGGTGTCAACAAATGACCAAAACAGTGATTTACAGCGAAACGCATTGATAAGTATAAATTGTGAACAAATTTTTGAGGATAAAATTAGCGGAAAAACATCCAACAGACCAGGTTTAAAACGAGCTTTAAAACTACTTAAAAAAGGTGACACTCTAGTCGTTTGGAAATTGGATCGACTAGGGCGTAGCGTAAAAAATATGGTGACTTTGATTTCCGATTTAAGTGAACGCGGTATTCATTTTCAAAGCTTGACTGATAGCATTGATACCAGTACTTCTATGGGACGATTTTTCTTTCATGTTATGAGTGCATTGGCTGAAATGGAGCGGGAATTAATCGTAGAAAGAACAAATGCAGGATTAATAGCTGCTCGTGCCCAAGGGAGAATTGGTGGTAGACCAGTATCACTTTCATTTGTTGAACAACAACAAGCAGCAAGATTGCTGGCAAAAGGCCACACACGGAAACAGTTATCATTAATTTACAACATATCGTTATCTACAATATATAAATATTTTCCAGTAAATAAAACAAATTGTCGATCAAATTAGTATTTTCAGTGCGGCTAGTTAAATGTTTAATTTTGTATTCATAATATCCAAGGCTAATTGGTTATTAATTTATCCAAAATATATCACGTTTCTTTTCTATACAAAAAACTTCCGCCGCACTATACGATATAAAGAAACAATGGGATAAGTTAACAATCAGCTATTGCTAGCAAAAGAATCTATTGTGTATGAAATCCACTGCATCTGGACGTTTTTGGGTAACGAATTGCCATCAGCATAGGATTTACACATCTAAGTAAATTAATTTATTTACAATTGAAAAGTGTGTCAGTACCTGGAAATCACTAGGTAAACGCGACCAATAAAGTTGATTTCATTAATTGCACAGTCAAAAGTTACATCGTTATCACAAACTCGGATCTTACTGACTGGGATTCTTGTAATTTTTTTAATGCTGTGCATGCCTTCAATATCAATTAACCATAAACCATCTTGAACATCAGGTTCTTCTGTATCTAGCAAATACCAAGTTTTATTGTTATCGACAATAAGAGGTTTTTTTATTTCTCTGGCAATCAGTTGATTATCTAAAATCACTGGATCGTCATCGCTCAGCTTTCCACCAATCAATTTAACGCGTTGTATTTTCGGGGTAATAATGTTTTTTAAAGATTCCTTTTTCTTTTCTCCATCAGGGAACATTTCTCCTTGTCCTGTGCTTAGCCATAACAATGAAGCATTGGTTTCAAGGTTGCATTGAATAACCCAATCGGCTGGAAAGCTGTCCCTTAAATAACGGTTTGCCATTGTGCTTTTAGACACGCCTAAATGGTCGCTCAATGCTTGACGTGATTTAAAACTATATGCACTGATAAGGCGTTCGATAGCTTGCTTTCCTCCACTATCTGCACCCATTTTTATCTCAGTTATGTTTTTTTTCATTGAAAGTACAGTTTAGTGAGTTTGCCGTCTCCACAAAGCCCTCTGATTAAGAGCTATAGTGATCCCAAATAAATTTATTAGATCCGATAGGGGATATTGCATCATGGGCATATAAATTTCAATCTATACCAGTTATCTTTCAAGTTGCCTCTTTGTTGGCTACACTCACTCACCCCGGTCACATAGTTACCTATGCTCCCGGGGATTCGCTCCCTTGCCGTCGCGATGCATCTTGAAATCCATAGGGTATATATACTTTGTGAAACTATGTCATCTAAATAAAGAGAAAAAATCTTCCAATCGATAAAATAAGAAAAACTTATTAATTACAATGGATTGTGATCGGAAAGAAACCTTTTTAACCATTAATTATTTCAATAAAAACAATAATTAATATATTAACACTATCAAATATAGTTCTCAAAAAAGATGAAAAACCACTTTAAATTTTTCTAATCAAAGTGTACTGTTCTTATATACAGTTATGTTATGCGGAGGTAAGTTTGTCAGTGGACTTTCTTATGGAATCAGTAATAGCGCAACGTATTAATTTTATAGCCAGAATGGCAACGAGCTGTGAATGTAATCATGCTGAAGATAAAGAACTTGCTTTAGTTTGGATTGCTGAGTTGTCGACACCACTTGCAAAACAACTTATTAACCACCACGAAACGCTTGAAGAATAAATGCGGCAGATAAATGTGGGAATTCTGTATGATAAATAATCTAAAGTTTCTAAATTGATAATGATTGCATTGGAAAATGAGCTGAGAAATAGACTTTGCCTATGAATTCAGCAAATTTTGGAAGATATGATTAATTATTAAATTAGCCACTGAAAAGTGGCTTCTTGCTTCTCATTTGTACTGTTTCCTTAACAATATTGTTTCATTGTTTCTCTCCCACTATTCAGCGCACCATAACACTTTAAATTAACAATATTGACTAAATTAGAGAGGGTATACCTAATGAAAATAATTGCACAGCAGAATGATACTGTTGATGCTTTATGCTGGAGTCATTATGGTCGGACTCAAGGTATGACAGAACAGGTATTATTAGTTAACCCAAGCTTGGCCGAGTATGGTGTAATTCTGCCACATGGTACAGAAGTTGAGATGCCGGAAATTATGACAGCTACAACGAAACCTATTTTGCAACTATGGGATTAAAGATATCCATCCTAAATTGGCGGTTTTTAAATAGAATTATCACTCTATATCAGGAAATTAAACTTATCTATTCTGGCTAGATAAATAGTTGAACTGGAACATTATACTTAATATATAATCAATCAGCGCAAATTTGAATTTTTTTAACTATTAGAGTCAAGCTTTAACAAAAGAATTACCTAGTAACATAGATTACATAAAGGCCTTTCTCGATTACGGGAAGGGCTTTTTAATTTATGTTTTTATATTTTCCCTTTTCAAGAAACTTGTTTTGTCTTTCTTACAATTCCTCTTTGATGTTGGAAACTGTCTTTGCTGGCATTCTTTCATACATAAATCCACAACCACCAAATGGCATTTTTCCAAACATGGATACACAACTAACAGAACTTTTGCGCTTATTGCGTAACCTGATCAGAACTGGTGTTGTTACCGAGGTAGATCATGCCCGAGGTATGTGCCGAGTCGCGACAGGTAATCTTGAAACCGATTGGCGGCCTTGGTTGACAATGCGAGCAGGTCATTCCCGTACCTGGTGGTCCCCCAGTGTTAGTGAACAGGTTTTATTACTATCTGTTGGTGGAGAATTGACCACCTCCTTTGTATTACCGGCTGTATATTCTGATCAATTTCCAGCTCCATCAGCTTCTTCCGAAGCTGTCCATATAGCTTTTCCTGATGGAGCAGTAATGGAATATGAACCGTTATCTGGTGCATTAAAGGTAACAGGTGTTAAGACTGCTAAGATACAGGCTTTATATTCCATAGATCTTGAAGCGACAAATATAAAACTAAAGGCATACAACGAAATAAAATTGGAGTCATATAACAAGATTGAATTGGATGCAAAAAACAAAATTGGATTGAAAGCACTCAACGAAATTGGGCTAGATGCAACAAAAGAGCTCAAAATGAAATCACATGAAGTCAAGTGTGAAGCAGAAAAAGAAATCGAACTGAAAGCACCAGATTTGTCTCTGAAAGGAAATACTAAACTGGAAGGTAATGTTGAAAATACAGGAGGAAAACTCTGTTCTAATGGTGTGACCTTACATTCTCACCAACATACCGGCGTTATGGCAGGCGGTGCGACAACAGGAGGCCCAGTATAATGATGTACCTTGGAATGAATCGACAAACCGGTCATAGCCTGACGGATCTGGATCATGTACGCCAGTCTGTCAGCGACATCTTACTAACCCCCATCGGTAGTCGTTTGGCTCGTCGTACTTATGGTTCTCTGCTACCTGAATTAATTGACTGGCCACAGAACGCGGCTCTACGCCTGCAAATTATGGCAGCCACCTATACAGCTATTAGCCGTTGGGAACCGCGAATTAATCTGACAGCTATCACCATAAATACCCAACAAGACGGCAAAATGACAGTAGATATATCTGGTCATTATCAGCTGTCCCCTGGGGGGTTTTCTTTATCTATCCCTGTGAGGTAAAACAATGCCGACCATTGATCTAAGCCAGTTGCCGCCACCTGATGTAGTCGAGCCACTAGATTATGAAAGCCTGTTGGCTGAACGTAAAGCCAAATTAATATCTCTTTATCCTGAAGAACAACAGGATGCTATTACTCGAACATTGGAATTAGAATCCGAACCTCTGGTTAAGTTACTTGAGGAAAATGCTTACCGGGAATTGATATTGCGCCAGCGGGTTAATGAAGCTGCTCGTGCAGTAATGTTGGCCTATGCAACCAATAGCGATTTAGACCAGTTAGGAGCGAACTATAACGTTACCCGGGCAGTTATGGAGCCTGATAGCACTTTCCGTGATCGCATCCAAAGAGCCTTCGAAGGGCTAAGTGTTGCAGGGCCAATAGGTGCGTATGAATATCATGCTCTTAAGGTTAATGAAAGTATTCATGCTAATAAAAGCGAATACAAAGGTGAATATCAAACTGTTGCAGATGTTTCCGTCATCAGCCCATCACCAGCCAATGTGACTGTGACTGTTTTATCACGGAAATGGAAATGGGAAAAAGATAAAGAAGATGAGGAAGATAAGGAGCATAACGGTGTAGCTTCACAAGATTTATTAGATAAAGTGATTGTGGCACTTAATGATGAAAACGTCAGACCAGTTGCTGATCGGGTCAAAGTGCAGTCAGCCCAAATAGTGGAATATCAAATTGATGCTGTGCTTTATCTCTATCCGACACCTGAATCTGAGCCTATCCGTAAATTGGCTCAACAAAATATGGATAAATACATGCTAGATCAACATAAGTTAGGCAGAGATATTCGGTTATCTGCCATTTATGCTGCGCTGCATGTCGCGGGAGTACAGCAGGTAGAACTGAGAGCTCCGACGAAGGACATAATTCTGTGTAAAGATCAAGCTCCTTATTGTACTGACGCAAAACTGGAAATAGGTAAAACACAAACTGCTGATTGTTCCAAACCAAATTCAGGTTTGATAGTAGGAGGTTCTGATGAATGACCGCCTGTTACCAACAGGTTCTACGGTTTTGGAGTTGGCTGCTGCTAAGGCATGTTCACAATTGCAAAATATTCCAGTCCCGCTTCGCCAACTCTGGAATCCTGATACTTGCCCTGAGGAATTATTACCCTATCTAGCATGGGCGTGGTCGGTTGATCGCTGGGACGAAAATTGGTCGGCAAACACTAAGCGGGAAGTGATAAAAAATTCGCTGTTTCTGCATAAACACAAGGGAACCATTGGTGCCGTCCGTCGCGTGGTAGAACCGCTTGGTTATCTCATTCAAATAAAGGAATGGTGGCAGAACAATGAAACACCGGGCACATTCCGGTTGGCGATAGGGGTACAGGAAAACGGGATCACCGAAGAAACTTTTTTAGAGCTGGAACGACTAATTTCTGATGCCAAGCCTGTAAGTCGTCATTTGATAGGTTTGTCAATCAATCTGGATGTTAAGGGCGAATTTTATTGTGCTGCGACGAGTTATAGTGGAGATGACCTCACTGTTTACCAATATCTCCCTGACATCATTACAACTAGCGACAATACGCCTTTAGGGGCAGCAATTCATTTGATCGAAACAGATACATTGAGGGTTTCACCATGAAATATTTTGCAATTTTAACTAACCTGGGAGCGGCGAAACTGGCAAATGCTGCTGCTTTGGGGACAAAAGTCGATATTACTCACATGGCTGTTGGTGACGGTGGCGGTAAATTACCAGATCCTGACGTCAATCAGACAAAATTAGTTAATGAAAAGCGTCGTGCTGCAATTAATACATTAGGCGTCGACCCGGTAAACACCAACCAAATTATTGCCGAACAAATTATCCCTGAAAGTGAGGGTGGTTGGTGGATGCGTGAAATTGGTCTGTTTGACAGTGAAGGTAACTTGATTGCAGTAGCAAACTGTCCGGAAACCTATAAACCACAATTACAGGAAGGTTCGGGTAGAACACAAACTATCAGAATGATCTTGATTGTTAGCAATACGGATTCGGTAACGCTGAAAATCGATCCCTCTGTAGTTTTAGCAACTCGTGATTATGTAGATAGCTCTATTCAGAAACATGAAAAAAGCCGTAATCACCCAGACGCCACGTTGACAGAAAAAGGTTTTACAAAACTTAGTAGTGCTATTAACAGTAATGATGAAACTACAGCAGCAACACCCAAAGCAGTAAAAGCGGCTTATGATAATGCTAATAGTAAATTGGCAAAAAACCAAAATGGCGCGGATATCCCAGATAAAAATGCTTTTGTAAAAAACCTTGGTTTGATGGAAAAGCTAATTCCGATAGGTGTACCACTTCCTTGGCCGACGGCCACACTGCCGGATGGGTGGTTGCAATGTAATGGTGCGGCCTTTGATAAAGCGAAATTTCCGGAATTAGCCAAGGCTTATCCTGGTGGTAATTTGCCCGATTTAAGGGGTGAATTTATCCGTGGCTGGGATGACAAGCGTGGCGTTGATCCAGATCGTACATTATTGGTATGGCAAGAAGGGTCTTATTTACTACAGGAAGTTCATCAACCTGCTGATAATGTTGTTAACTTCTCAGTTAATGAGCGTACGAAATTACAGTGGGATACCCCTCAAAATAAAGATATTCAATTAAGAGCTAGAGCTTCTGGAGGTTCAGCAACGACTTGGACTACCAGTGCTAATTATATAGGGGTATCAAGGCCACGTAACGTAGCGTTTAACTACATTGTAAGGGCAGCATAATGCTCATGTCTGTACTTGAAGAGATCCCGGTAGGAATACCACTTCCTTGGCCGACTGACATACCACCAAATGGGTGGGTGAAATGTAATGGGGCAATCTTTGATAAGTCTTTATATCCAAAATTAGCGGAAGTTTATCCTACTGGTAGATTACCCGATTTACGTGGTGAATTTATCCGGGGCTGGGATGATGGACGTGGGGTAGATATTGGTCGATATATATTATCCTCTCAATTAGCAGATATTGCTCCACACAGTCACAGGATTGGACGGATGTGGTCTAACTCAAATGGTGGAATCGAGGGGGTGGGTACACCAAGCTATATTCTCAATAGTGTGCACCAAGGCGTTAACTACGGAATTGATCCTCGCGGATTAGGTGTTGCTATTGGAATGGGAGCTGGTGGTTTCGGTTATATGGATAATGCAATTGCTGCTTCAACAGGAATAGAAACACGTCCACGAAACGTGGCATTTAATTACATTGTAAGGATTGCCTGATGAATAAGGTTGTACTGGATAAAAATAATATTGCTATCAGTACTGGAAGTATCGTTGTGTTTAATTACGATGCGATTACGCTGGAATATTTAAACAGTTCTGATGAGTATCTTCCCGTTGGTGTCGGTATTCCTGCCAATTCCTGCGCAGACGCGCCACCTGATACCCAAGAGGGATATGTCGCCTGCCGTTCATCTGATTTGACCGGTTGGCAAATTGTACCAGATTATCGAGGAAAAATAGCTTACAGCACACAAACTGGGGAACAGAAGGAAATCATTAAACCTGGTGAATTACCAGAAATGCTGACATTCAAACAGCCAAGCACCGATTTTGACAAGTGGGATGGTGAAAGATGGGTAACGGACATTGAAGCTCAAAAAGCCGCTCAGATTAAACAGGCAGAACAACAACGTGTCACTCTTCGCCAACAGGCTGATGAAGCCATGACTTTATTACAATATGCTATTGAGACTGAGATGGCCTCAGACGCAGAGAAAACATTATTGCTTGCCTGGAAGAAGTATGTGGTATTACTGAGCCGTGTTGATACTTCAATGGCTTCAGATATTGAGTGGCCGCAAATACCAGAATAATAAAATTATCAAGACCGGGCGTTATTCTGTCTCCGGTCTTTTTTCAGTTAAGGCTATGGCTATGTTGGCCTGTCGATTTTTGATGCTTTTGAAGTATCAACCTGGTTAAGTATGGCTAGGTATTTTTTCCATTCCAATAAGACCTGACGCATTAGGTAAACACTTATTGATTACCCTAAAAAGCCAGAGTAGAAAAAAGGCCTGCGGTCTGTGAACTGCGGGCCTATATTATTTATACTGGTAGTACAGGCCACTCAATATCTGGTGCTATGGTGGGATCAATGCGGTTTGCCTGCATTCGGTATTTTTTCCAGGCTTTGAGTCGTTCTATCTCTTCCGCAGTTGCTTCGCTCAGATCAATGGCATCCTGTAAGGGGGCAATATTATTGCTGGCAAGGGCTAACAATTCCTCTTTATGTCTTTCTGCTTGAGCAACTAACTCGGCCTTTGTATACTCACGCGGAACAATATCACCATTTATATATTGCCATTTGCCAGAAATATCACAAGAATCAGGCAAATTACTCACCTCAGCTACACTCATTCCATCTGGGTTAAAAGCTGATATATCTCCTGATATTGAACGGATTACATTATTAAAATCATACATTACTTTGATTGTGTCAGGGTTAAAGCTTTTCTGGCATTCATACCAGTCTTGGCCGTCTTCTGACTTCAAATAAATGACATTAAAATCCGCAATGAATTTTTTGGCTTGTTTTGAGTCAGGTATGTATTGGGAAAAATTTTTAATATTTTGCATACATTTATCACCTTACTAAATATTGGATATATTCATCCATATGCCGTTAACCTTCTTCTGTATTGGCCTGCGGTTTACGGTGTCAACTAATTCATCTCTATTTTCATTTATTGCAGCAATAATGGTATGCCCACTTGTGTCTTTATCTCCGGGACTTTTCCATATTTGTGCGCTCTCTTTAGCGCCAAGGCGAATGTCTTGAATATAACGCGTATCTGATTCTGATTTTGTATAAGCACCAATAATCGCAGCGGTTGGTCTATATCCTTCATGATAGACCTGATACCCCCTAACTCGAAGATTATCAGATTTCAAGCTCATCCATTCATTGGTTGGCCCTCCAGAGAGAGCATGCTGCCATTTGAAATATTCGTTACCATTATCTCCTGTTCTAAACCACATATAGGAGTCTGTATCATTATCTCCTGTGTCTTTAAAACCGACAGAGGCGAAGTCGGTGTGTCTGTTCCAACTCAGCATAGAGTCAGTAGTAATAGTTATGTCACCTGTTACACTGCCTCCGCTACGTTGCAACGCGTCTGCGGCTTTGGTAACGGTTTCCACCAAACCAAGATTTTTCAAAACTCACTAATCCGTGAGATTTCCGAAAGAATAGTTTCGTATCGGCACTAAGCAGGAGTATATATGGCAAAGATTGGCTATATCAGGGTGCCAATAAATGACCAAAACAGTGATTTACAGAGAAATGCGTCGATGTGTATAAATTATCATCTGTCTTTGTAGAGAAAATCTGTGAAAAAATAATCAATGAACAGAGCTAAGAGTTCACGACAGAAGAAACAGATATTGATTTACTGAGGTTTCATTTTCCACTCTCTATAAAGATGGGTAGTTAAATAATTAGAAAAAATAATAAATTAACCAACCTGATTTGTATCATCTCCCACACATTTCCCATCGAATGATTTAATAATTCGGATACTTCAACATAGCGGGACACCTTAATAGGAGAACCGCTAATATGGCACAAGAATATCATCACGGCGTCCGTGTAAAGGAAATTAACGAAGGCACACGCACCATAACCACTGTTAGCACCGCTATTGTCGGTATGGTCTGTACTGGTCCTGAGGCAGACGAAAAAACTTTTCCATTAAACACTCCGGTTTTGATTACTGATGTTTCGATGGCAATTGGCAAAGCGGGTAAAACCGGTACATTGCCTCAGGCACTTAAAGCTATCTCAGACCAGTCTAAACCCGTTACTGTTGTTGTCCGTGTAGCACAAGGTGAAACGGAAGAACAAACTACCAGCAACATCATTGGTACTACAACTAATGAAGGTAAGAAAACCGGTATACAGGCACTGTTGGCAGCACAAAGCCAATTAGGTGTGAAGCCACGTATTCTGGGGGTTCCTGGGCTGGATACAAAGGCTGTTGCTGTTGAGTTGGCGAGTATCGCATACAAGCTGAGAGCAATGGCTTATATCAGCGCCTATGGCAGTAAGACTATCTCAGAAGTTATCGAATATCGCAAAAACTTCAGTCAGCGCGAACTGATGCTGATTTGGCCTGATTTCCTGAGTTGGGATACTGTTGCTAATAAAGAGACTATCGCCTACGCTACTGCTCGTGCACTGGGTTTGCGCGCAAAAATTGATGAAGAAACAGGTTGGCACAAAACACTGTCCAATATCGGTGTCAATGGTGTGACCGGTCTTTCAGCAGACGTATTCTGGGATCTTCAAGAGCCAGCAACAGATTCAGGTCTGCTAAACCAAAATGGTATCACAACACTTATCCGTAAAAATGGCTTCCGTTTCTGGGGTTCCCGTACCTGTGCTGATGACCCATTGTTCCAGTTCGAAAGTTACACTCGTACCGCTCAAGTATTGGCTGACACTATGGCGGAAGCGCATATGTGGGCGATCGATAAACCACTTACTCCTTCACTCGTACGAGACATTATCGAAGGTATTAACGCTAAGTTCCGCGAACTGAAATCTGGGGGTTACATTATTGACGGTCAGTGTTGGTATGACGAAAACGCCAATGATAAAGACACCTTGAAAGCGGGTAAATTGACCCTCGATTACGACTATACACCTGTACCACCACTGGAAAACATGATGTTACGCCAGCGTATTACAGATCGTTACCTGATGGATTTCGCTAAAAGCATAAACGGCTAAGGGGACACAGATGGCATTACCTCGCAAACTTAAATTCCTGAACTTGTTTAATGATGGCAATAGTTATCAGGGAATCGTGGAAGAACTTACTCTGCCTAAGCTGAGTCGTAAACTGGAAACCTATCGTGGCGGTGGTATGAACGGTAGCGCAACCGTGGATTTAGGCTTGGATGAAGGTGCATTGGACGTTGAATTTACTCTGGGAGGTATGGAAGCTCAACATTATCGGCAATGGGGTCTGACCAAAGCCGATGGCGTAATGTTGCGCTTTGCGGGCTCCTGCCAGCGCGATGATACCAGCGATGTGATTGCTGTTGAAATCGTGATGCGTGGCCGTTTCCATGAGTTTGACCACGGTACTTATAAGCAAGGAGATAATACTCAGACCAAAATCAGCGCTAAAAACACCTATTTCAAATTGACATGGGACGGTGAAGTTCTGATCGAAGTGGATACCGTTAACATGGTTGAAGTCGTTAATGGTGAGGATCGCTTGGCAGATCACCGTCGCGCTATGGGTCTTTAATCTAATCGGATAAACAAGGTTGAACCATGACAGAAACACTAATTACTCAAAACGACGAGCAGCGCACAATCGTATTAGAAGAACCGCTTGCACGTGGTAGTAGCAACATCACTGAAGTGGTGGTGCGCAAACCGAACAGTGGCGCGCTGCGTGGTGCTCGGCTACAGGCTTTGCTGGAGATGGATGTGGATTCAATGATATTGGTTTTGCCACGTGTTACCACACCAGCGCTCACTAAAAGCGACCTGTTGTCAATGACACCCGGCGATCTGATTAATCTCAGTGTTGAGGTGGTCAATTTTTTGTTACCGAAGTCGGCGAAGTCCGGTTTCCAGACCGACTAACCGTAGATGAATTGGTGGCAGATATTGCCACCGTTTTCCACTGGTCTCCGGCAGTGACAGATGAAATGTCACTACCGGAATTACTGGACTGGCGACATCGGGCCATCTTACGAAGTGGTGCAGAAAATGAGTAATACACAGTCACAGCTTAAATTGGTAATACAGTCCGTTAATAAGCTGACCAGCGCCTTGAAATCTGCCCAGCGAAATAATAAAAGGTTGGCGGATTCTCTCCGGCAAAATCGCGATGAATTCAAGCGATTAAATCAGACTTATGAAGCAATTAAACCTTATTCTGCTCCTGAATATGCGCAGGAAACTGCGCATACCAGTAACAAAAAGGAAGAAGATCGCGGTGAAGGTCGTTATAGCAAAATCAAAGAGCTTCGTGACCGCGTTAGCCAATATGGTGCTAGTGCAAAATCAGCCGGTAGCAAGATACTGACAACCAGTAAAAACTTTCTGATGCCGGGTTATGATCTTCATGTTCAAATGTCTAAAATTCAGGCACAAACCAATATTGAAAAAAATTCTCCTGAATACACTATGTTGCTCAATCAAAGTCGTGAGTTGAGCAAAAGTACAGGGATTCCTGCCAGCCAGATTGCACAGGGACAGAGCCTGTATGCCTCCAAGGGGTATTCTCCTGACCAGATAAAGAATGTGATGCCTGGTGCGGTATTAATGTCGCAGGCAAGCGGTACAGATTTCGCCAATGTGGTTGATATTAGTACTAATGTACTGGAAGGGTTTAAATTACAATCCGAGGAGATGGGGCATGTTAGTGATGTTTTGACGGCAACGCTTATTGGCTCAAAAACAACGTTGGCGGGATTGGGTGACACCATGAAATCTGTCGCTCCAGCGGCCACTTCTTTGGGGATTGATATTGAAACCGTTGCGGCTGCTACAAGAAAGCTAAGTGATGCCAATATTAAGGGAAGTGAAGCTGGAGAGGCTTTGAGCAATGTACTAAGTCGGTTGGCTGAACCGCCTAAAGCTGCCGCCGCCGCATTGAAACAACTAGATATTAAGACTCGTGATGCTAAAGGTAATTTACGGCAATTACCTGATATTCTCGTTGAACTAGATAATAAAACCCGTTCAATGAACGGTAAACAACGTACGAGTTATTTCACCGCAATTGGTGGTGAAAACGCTGTTCCTGCTTTGGATATATTGGTAAATCAAGCAGGGCAGGGAGGATTGCAAACTTTTATCGCTGGACTAAAAAATGTTCAAGGTGAATCCCAAAAAGTTGCATCTGTAGTGACGAATAATCTCACCGGTGATATCCAAAAACTCAATGCCGCTTGGAGTAATCTGGGCGTTCAGATGTTTTCTGGCGTAGAAGGTCCTACAAGAGAAGTCACTCAGCAAGTAACAAATGTAGTCAATAAAGTCAGTGAATGGATGGAAGCCAACCCACGCTTGGCTGCAACGCTTGCGACTATTACAGTAGTGGTCGGAGGCATGTTAACTGTTTTTGGCGCATTGGTACAGGCGATCGCTTCAATATTACTTCCGTTAGCTGTGGCGAAATATAGTCTTACTTTCTTTGGTAGTACTGGTGTGAGAGCGCTCGGATTAGTCGGGAATGCTCTGAAAATGTTGGGTAGCACCATGATGATCGTTGGTCGTTTGATGATGGCTAACCCAATCCTCGCCATTATTGGTGTAATTGCTATGGCGGCTGTTTATATTTGGCAAAACTGGGAAACATTGGGGCCGAAATTTTCTCAGCTTTGGGAAAATATTAAAATTAGCCTAAGTGAGAAATGGGAATCCATTAAACAGAGTGTTTTGCAAACTTGGGAAAGTATTAAAACTAATATCAGTAATGCCTGGGAATTAGTTAAGCAGAACACGTTGGATATCTGGGAGAATATTAAAATATCGATTTCGGATAAATGGAATGAAATTATTGCCGGCATAATGAGTCTGCCCGATAAATTTAAAGAGTTCGGAACTGCGATAGTTAATAGTTTGCTAGATGGGATTAATGAAAAATGGGAAGCCCTGAAACAGAAACTGACTTCATTGTCTGAGTATCTCCCTGATTGGATGCGGTCAAAGGAGGATATTTCAAAAGACGCCAGTAATAATATGAGTCCTAATGTTAGTTCGGTTCTGCCCAAACATGATAAGGGGGGCATTATTCCGGTTGGCCGATTTGGTATTGTTGGTGAATATGGACCAGAGATTGTTACTGGCCCTGTTAATGTGATTAGCCGCCGACAGACTGCTAAACTTGCTGCCGCTGCGGCATTTTCTTTGAGCGTAATGGCGCCTTCTGCCGCAGCCAGAACCGCACCATTGCATGTTCAGAGCTTACCGGTTCATGCTTATCCTCAGATTCAGGAAAAGAAAGCGGACAAACGTCAGATGGTAGAGTACCGCAGTGAATCACCGGTCTATCATATAAATATCTATGGTGCGCCGGGGCAATCTGCGCAGGATATTGCAGCAGCGGTTAGGCGCGAATTGGATGATCGGGAACGTAAACAGCAGGCGCGTTTACGCAGTTCATTCTCTGATAGAGGAGAATTCTAATTATGATGGCTGCACTGGGTTTATTTGTTTTTATGTTGAAAACCACACCATACCAAAGTATGCAACATCAGCAGTCATGGCGGCATGCTTTTAACAGCCGTATCGGGATGCGGCCTGCCTGGCAATTTCTGGGGCCGGATAACGACACAATGACACTTTCCGGTTCGTTATATCCAGAAATTACCGGTGGTCGTTTATCATTGACGGTACTACAAGTGATGGCTGATAGCGGTAAAGCTTGGTCCTTTATAGATGGCAGCGGCACGGTTTACGGTATGTTTGTCATTGAGAGTATCGACCAGACAAAAACTGAATTTATGTCGAATGGTTCTGCCCGCAAAATTGATTTCACATTGACATTACGGCGAGTGGATAGTTCTCTAAGTGAAATGTTCGGTGATCTTCAGGAACAATTCTCTATGCTTACAGACAATTTGTCAGATAGGGTCAGAGAGGTGTTGCCATGACATCTGAATTTGGCAGAGGTTCCGAAAAAGGCAGTGCACCAGCATTTCTTTTGGAAATTGACAATAAAGATATCAGCGGGCGCATTCAATCGCGCCTAATGTCACTAACGATGACAGATAATCGTGGCTTTGAAGCCGACCAGCTTGATATTGAACTGGATGATGCAGATGGAAGTTTAGTGCTACCTTCCAGAGGTAATGTAATTTCATTGGCGTTGGGATGGCGTGATCAGCCACTGATTAGTAAAGGGCGTTTTACTGTGGATGAAATTGGTCACAGTGGAGCACCGGACAAATTAACGATTCGTGCCCGTAGTGCTGATTTCCGTGAATCTCTCAATATGAGACGTGAAGAGTCTTATCATGAGAAAACGATAGGGGATATTGTCCATACTATCGCTGCTAGAAATAACCTTACCGCCGATTTGCATCAGGATATTGCGAAGATATTTATTAACCATATTGATCAGACGAATGAGTCAGATGGTAGTTTTCTTACGCGCTTGGCAAGGCAAGAAGGGGCAATTGCTTCAGTAAAAAATGGTAAGTTGATATTTATTCGGCAGGGACAGAATAAAACAGCCAGTGGTGCGGTTATCCCTGCATTGGTGATTACACGTCGGTCAGGTGACAACCACAATTTTACGCTATCTGACCGAGAGGCTTATACTGGCGTGGTAGCAAACTGGTTGGATGTCCGTAAACCGGAGAAAAAACATACCTTAACCGTTGAGCGAAAAAGTCAGAAAAATGCTGATAAATTAACCTCTTATTTAGTAGGTAGCAAAGATAACGTATTGGAACTTTCCCGTACTTATGCTGATGAAGCCAGTGCTAAACGTGCTGCCAAGGTTGCCTGGGAGAAAATACAACGTGGGGCAGCGACGTTTTCGATTCAATTGGCTCAGGGGCGTGCAGATCTCTACCCTGAAATACCAATCAAAGTTACCGGCTTTAAACCAGAAATAGATGCCGCTGAATGGACATTAACGACAGTTACCCACACGGTGAATGGAGCTGGTGGTTTTACAACAGCACTGACTCTGGAATTAAAAATTGATGATCTCGACATGAAATAATTGTTCTTCAAATGAGATCTCATTGTTATATTGTTCGCATAATGAGAGTTCATGTTTTAGTTAAAGGTAAAAAATATGATCAAGTGTCCTCTTTGTGGTAAAGCTGCTCATGCACGCAGCAGCTTTGAGCATTCCTGCCATACAAAAGAACGTTATAATCAATGCCAGAACATCAATTGTGGTGCTACTTTCGTCAGCCATGAAACGTTTGTCCGTTTTATTTCCAAACCGGGTGAAGTGATAAGTGTTAAGCCGCATCCCAAAGAAAAAACTAAAACTCAATTGAATGTGACTTGAAGATTAAAAGTTAATAGTAAATATTTGCCACCAATAGGTGGCTTTTTACTTGGATGCCAGATTTGTTATATATCTTGCTGCTAGTTACGTTGCTAAATATCTTGTGAATTAGTTAATAAATTCACTTGCGTCCCTGGTCATATTTTGTCAGCTTTGGTGTAATCAGAATCACTGATCAACACTCACCAAAGTAGGACAATAATGATGAAAAATGTGGGCTTTATCGGCTGGCGCGGTATGGTCGGCTCAGTATTAATGCAGCGTATGATTGAAGAGCAGGATTTTGATGTTATTCGTCCGGTATTCTTCACGACATCACAATACGGACAGCCAGCACCTGATTTTACTGGTCAGCAAGGTACGTTACAGAATGCTTTCGATATCGAAGCTCTTGGTGTTTTGGATATTATTATTAGCTGTCAGGGGGGAGATTATACTAATGAGATTTATCCAAAGTTAAGGGCAACGGGTTGGCAGGGATATTGGATTGATGCAGCGTCAGCGCTGCGTATGAATGATGATTCCATTATTATTCTTGATCCAGTTAACCATACGCATATTCAGCAAGGTCTTAATAAAGGCATAAAAACTTTTGTTGGTGGTAATTGTACCGTTAGCCTAATGTTGATGTCTTTAGGCGGCTTATTTGCTAATGATTTAGTTGAATGGGTTTCTGTTGCAACTTATCAGGCGGCTTCTGGTGCTGGTGCTCGTCATATGCGGGAATTGCTGGTTCAGATGGGATCTCTACATACTCAGGTAGCAAAAGAGTTGCAAGATCCGGCATCGGCTATTCTGGATATTGAAAGAAAAGTAACGGATTTCACCCGTAGCGGAGTTATGTCAACTGAGCAATTTGGCGTGCCGTTGGCTGGTAGTTTGATTCCGTGGATTGATAAACAACTTGATAACGGCCAAAGCCGTGAAGAGTGGAAAGGGCAGGCAGAAACCAATAAGATCCTCAATACCGGTAATAATATCATTACTGTGGATGGTTTGTGTGTGCGTATTGGGGCGTTGCGTTGCCACAGCCAAGCATTTACTTTGAAATTGAAAAAAGATATTTCGGTTCCTGAAATTGAGCAATTGCTGGCTGCACATAATGACTGGGTTCGTGTTATTCCAAATGATCGCGAATTGAGTATGCGCGAATTAACCCCAGCTGCTGTAACGGGAACTTTGAATACTCCTGTAGGGCGTTTACGTAAGCTGAATATGGGCCCAGAGTATTTATCTGCTTTTACGGTAGGTGACCAGTTGCTGTGGGGAGCAGCAGAGCCTCTGCGTCGTATGCTGCGTATCTTGGTTCAATTATTTTAATCTATTTATTTATGTGAAAATCCACTCGTTATTCGAGTGGATTTATCTATATGGCATTTGATGGTTCTGTTGATTGTTTGTTACTCATAATGAGTCCTAATTGGAGTGACACAATATCATGTCAAACTCTTCTTTGGGTCATTACATGTGCTTGGCCACATTGGAATGTCAATTAGGGACTGGTGAACGGTTACATATTTTGTGTTAGGCGATACCATTCCAGCATAGGTGAGATAGTTATTTTCAATCTGATAACTGAGTCGCATCTTATGAAATTATGTGCATTTTTATATTGAGAAATATGCTCGACAATGTAACCGTAATTCCCCAAGTCAACGAAATAAGTTTAAAAGGCGGGTTAGAGGGATGGCTATTGGGCTCAAATATTCTTTGGCTAGGTATTCGCCAAAGTATGCTCCGACCTTAGGAATTGATCAACAACGCCTCACCGTTTCCCAGTAGTCAACATGGATTACTGAAAGTGGAGCACAATTAGGCACAGTTATTTACTGTAGGAATATAGATGGGCTTCGAATTTAGCGTATTGCTTAATCGCCTTTGAGGGTGGGTTAACTATTATATTAATAAGCGTGGTTACCTAGTGCGCATTAATCTGAAAGTGGAGGCTAGGCGAAAAAGTTAAATATTCTAATTGTTGGTTGTGGTTATGCTGCAGACTTCTATGTGTCAAATCTTAATAACTATGAATGCCTAAATATTGTTGGCTGTGTCGATAGAGATAGCAATCGACTTGAAGCTTTCTCAAACTATCATAGTTTCGATGCTTACTCTTCGGTAAGCGATGCGTTAGAAAATGTAAATGTTGATATATTGCTAAACTTGACGAATCCAGAAGAACACTACAATGTGTCACTGGAAGCTGTGACTAATGGAATTTCAGTATACAGTGAAAAGCCATTTACTATGGGCATTACAGAATCAAGAAAATTGGTAGAAGTTTCCAAAAATAATAATTGTATTATAACAAGCGCACCCTCCTTATTATTAAATCCTCCAATCATCAAGGTAATGGAGATATTGAGTTCTGGCGAAATTGGAGAAATACGTTTAATTAAGAGTGCTATCCATGAGGGACCAGTTCATAAAATGAACTTTGGTAGTTGGGTTAGTCTTTCAGGAGCACCTTGGCCGGCAAAGAATGAATTCGAAGTTGGTTGTGGCTTTGAACATGGTTCTTATGTGATTGATCTAATTCTGGCTTTAATGGGGACGCCAGATAGTATGAACTATAGCTCTGCCTTAATCTACCCGGATAAAGAAGTTACAGATTCACCTGCTCCTGATTGGATTGATCTTACTTTGGAGTATGGTGATAGTAGAAGAGCAAAAATTGAGCTTAGCATTGTTGAAAGTGAGGATCATAGCTTTCGGATAATTGGAGATGAAGGTGAAATAATAGTTGAAGATTTATGGATGGCGAACTCTCCAATAATTTTAAGGAAGAATAAAGAAGATAAAATCGACCGCCCACCAGAACACTTTTCTCTAAGAAAAATGCTTCACCCTCACAAGATAGACAGAAGATATGATGATACTCACTTTATTGACCAAGCTACTGGCGTCTTAGACTTAGCCACTTCACTAAATTACAAATTAGAACCTTTACTTGATATTAAACGGTCTTTGGAGTCCATCAATATCATAGAAACTATAATGACGAATAGTAAATTTAGGCCGCTTACTAAAATGAATGAGACGCTATTAGATATCGAATTATTTTCATCAAGGGTAAGGAGATTCTTCTTATGATAACTCTAGGGATTAGCGGTAGTTTCGAAACATTTGAAATACCTGTTATTGGGGATATACCAAATTGGTTTGGTCATGATGCCTCAGCTGCAATCATCAAAGATGGTAAGGTTGTTGCGGCTGTGGAACAAGAGCGTCTGGATAGGATTAAACACTCTAATCAGTTTCCTATTGATGCCATTGTTGAGTGCTTAAAAATAGCACAAGTTGAAATAACTGATGTTGACAAAATTGCATTTTATTTTGAAGAGTTAAATACAGATACTGGACTTGGCTTACAATATATTGAAAGAAAAAGTCTCGAGGTCGAAACTTCTAGAAGTTTAATTAACAAGATACTTGTGCGTAAATTTGGTGAAGAAGTTAAAGATATCCCAATTGAATATGTACGTCATCATGACACCCACGCGATCATGGCGGCTGAAAACTCTGGCTTCGATAGTTCATTAGTTGTCATAATAGATGGAAATGGAGAAGATGAGTCTACATCAATCTACTCATATATCGATGGGGTTGTTAGAAGTATATATAGATATCCAGTTTCTTCATCACTGGGAAGATATTATCTCGATTGTATATCTTTACTAGGATATGAACGATTTGATGAGTATAAGGTAATGGGGTTGGCTTCCTATGGCAAACAAAATCAATTTGATGAACTTTTCGAAGAACTTATAAATTTTGAAAAAGGTGGAAAGGTTTCATTTAATCATACAAATATACTTGCTTACTTTTTAGATAGAGGTATCTTGCCAAGAAGAGAAAATGAATATATTTCAAAAAGTCATCAAAACTTTGCGCATTCCATACAAAAATACTTGGAAAAGATGGCATTTCATATAATATCTTTCTGGTCAAAGAAGCTAAATCAAAGAAATCTATGTCTCAGTGGTGGGGTAGCTCTAAACTGTACATTGAACGGAAAGCTCGCCTTTAGCGAATTGTTTGATAATATTTTTGTTCATCCGGCCTCACACGATGGTGGAAGTGCTGTCGGTGCAGCTATGTGCGCAATGTATCCTGACGCTAGGATTAATGGAAATAAACTCGACAATGTTTACTTAGGACCCGATATAAATAGTAAACATGCGCTTGAAATAATAGATAGAAATCAAGATATCATAGAAGTTATTAATGCTGAAGATGAGTTTCAGTTTCTTGCGAATGAAATTAGTAATGGCAAGATAATAGGATGGGCTAGAGGTAGAATGGAATATGGTCCAAGAGCTCTTGGTAGTCGTAGTATTCTAGCTGATCCCAGACCTATTGAATCAAAATATAGAACTAATCGAATTATTAAGCAGAGAGAGTCCTATCGCCCATTTGCACCCATGGTGTTGGTGGATGAAATTTCAGATTGGTTCCTAGTTCCAGATTGTAAAGTGAACTTGGAGTATATGGTATTTAATTTCCCGGTTGTTAAAGAAAACCAACAAAAACTTGCAGCTATAACACATATAGACAATACAGCGAGAGTTCAAGCTGTTGGAGAATATAATAAAGACATCTACCAGCTAATAAAGAATTTTAAAGAAATTACAGGGGTTCCTGTTTTATTGAATACCTCATTTAATGTAAATGCGGAGCCAATTGTATGTGATGCGTATGATGCTATACAATGCTTTCTACTTACAGACTTGGACTATTTGGTTGTCGGCGATTTCATTATTAAGAAAAGAATTCGTGGTGATAAGCTATACGAGTTATTGCGACCAATAAAAAAAGAGTTTGTAACTACTATCAAAAAAGCTACAAGTGAATCCTGTTCATATTACATCAATATAGCAACATACAGCGAGCGGGTTACAGAGACAGAGTTGTCCTGTTTTGATGTCGCTGATGGCATTAAAACAATTAGTCAACTTCTACTTGATGGACGTATTCGAGAAGGCGATATCATAAGTGCCTACAAACGGTTGTTAAGCAAAAGGCTATTAAATTTGGTGTTATAGGAGGATGCATGAAACCTTTTGAGATGAATTGGCCGGTGTGCGATGTTGACCTACTAACTGATGTAGAAGGAGCACTTAGATCTACGCGTTGGACGTTGTCAGGCCAGTCTGAAACATTGCCATACTTTAGTACTCTTTTCTCAAGAAGATGGGCAGACTACATAGGTATTAAACATGCTATTCCATGCACTTCTGGAACAGCGGCGTTATCCATCGCTCTTGAAACCATAGGTATCTTGCCTGGAGATGAAGTCATAGTACCAGGTATGACTTGGGTTGCAGTTGCCCAAGTTGTATATAATCTAGGTGCTATTCCCGTTTTGACTGATATTGATCCTTTAACCGGACAAATATCAGAGAAGGCAATACGAGAGAATATTACCCAGAACACCAAAGCCATTATTTTGGTACATGCTTATTGCGGCATGGTAGATGTGAAAAAAATTGGTGCTATTGCAAATAAATATGGTTTAAAAGTTATTGAAGATTGTTCACAAAGCCATGGGGCGACGTGGAAATCAAAGAAGGCTGGCTCTTTTTTTGATATATCTGTATTTTCTACCCAGCAATCAAAACTACTTACTAGTGGAGAAGGTGGGATTATTGCTACTAGCTCGGATGTTTACTATTCCATAATACAAAATTTGATGGTGGATGGGAGAGCTAAAACTGATAGCGTAAATCCAAGAAATCTTATGGTTATTTCCGGTAATGGAGAAGTGCAAGGAAGGAACTACAACATTACTGAGATGCAGTGTGCCATTTTGTTAAACGGTCTGAAAAGATTAGATGGCGAGAACGAAAAGCGACGTTTAAACGCCATGATTCTTGATGACTGCCTTAGAAAAAATAAAATATGTAATATCCTTGATGCAGACGAAAATATTGATCAAAGAGTATATTGGCGTTGTGTCGTTGACTTCAATTGTGAAGTTAAAGATGAACAAGCACAAGCAATATCGAACTATTTCTCAGAGAAATATCGAATACCTTTTGAAAGGCTTGATAAACCTTTAAATAACAATCCACTCTACCAACCAAGTCGAGTTGATAGAAACAAGTATTATAGCCATTTCGAAAGACTGAATAGTATAAGTTATAAGCTTCCAGGTGCTGAGAATTTTTACAATCGAACAATGGCGTTCCCTCATCAAGTGTTACTTCAATCGGAAGATTGGATAGTTGATTTTGCAAAAGAAATAAATAAGGTTGCACATAAATGTCAAGTTGGTTTGTGATTCCTCATCATGCAAAGAGCAAACGAGATAGTGATTATCTGGTTGAAACCTTATTTTCAATACATGCTCAGTCAACCCCAGATTGGTGCGTTGTAATAGTGAATGATAATTCAAGTTTCTATGATCGATTGAATGTTAGAATAAAAGACTATTTGCCGAGCGATATAATTGATAATAGATTTCATTTTATAGTTAACGAGAAGAGGGGGGAGGTATCATCAGCAAGAAATATTGGTGTCAAGTATGCTCACAAATATGGTGCCAATATCATTTTTTTTCAGGACGATGATGATATTGCGCATCCATATCGTATAGAGAAAACGTTATGTGCTGCAGAACAGATTAATCAATCAGACTTAATTATTAGCACAACCTTTACCGGAATCGATGAAAGTGGTAATTCGGTTTCTCTCGAAAACTTTAGGAGTGATATGCTCGACGTCGCTGTTCAGCATAGTCGGTATACTCCAGAAGGAAGCAATAAATACCTCGATATGATAAGGCACTGTGGGTACATATTCCCGACGTCAGGCACGGCAGTCAATGTTGACTTGGCGCTTAGATGTCCATTCCCAGACTTTTCAGTTTCGGAAGATCATGTCACTTGGATGAATATGGTTGCGGGTGGGGCATTTATTAAAATACTAGAAGATATTCCATTTAAATATAGGTTCAAAGGAGATGCTGTGCATCGTCCTGATACCTTTTTGGAAGAAAAGTATAAGAACGATATTGAAGGCTTTATAATCTCAATGAATTCATATATTGAAAAATTTGGTGCTTATTTCAATATTAACGAGGTTATTGAAGAATTCCTAAACAGATTAAATAATTGTTTATCTGTACAAGGAAACTATACTCTATCAGATATGTATAATTTTAAAGCCTCTTTTCTTGAAATAAAAAGTAAGATCAAGGAGTAAGAAATTTATGACTCTAAGTATAATCATCCCTTCTTATAACAAAAAAGAAAGCCTAATGTCCTTGCTCTCTTTACTAAACAAGCAAAGTGCGGACTTTAGTGACTTCGAAGTAATAGTTGTAGATGATGGTTCTAGCGATGAGACTTGTCTCGCTGTTACTAAACAAGTTTACAACTATAAACTCAAGTATATATATGTACCTGACGAAGGTTTCCGTGTAGCCCGAGCGAGAAATATTGGAGCTAAAAATGCAAAAGGGGAGCTACTGGCTTTTGTTGATGCTGACGTACTTTTGCCAAGCGATTTCGTTAAGAGCGTGATTAAGTTCCATATATCTAACCCACAATCAGTTTCGATTGGAAATGTATACGGTCTGTACTCTGAAAATAAGTGGGATCTAAAGGTTGACCTAGATGATGTAGACAGCACAATTAAAAGGATGAAAGAACTGGGTGTTGGCAAAGATATTCGCCAAAGCTCGTACGCGAGATTCGACTATAAATTGTGCTCCATGCCTGCACCTTGGGTTTTTTTATGGGGAACAATATTTAGTGTAGAAAAAGAACTCTTTGAAAAAGTGGGCTGTTTTGATGAACATTTTAAATCATGGGGTGGTGAAGATATTGATCTTGGTTTCCGGCTACACAAAGCTAATTCTCAATTTCATTTGTTTGAGGGGATAGAAGGTATACATCTGTCTCATCCAGAGGATGATGATGCAAACTATAAGACCAACTTGGAAAATAAAAAGTATATTTCTGAGAAGTATAGTAATGAAATGACTGATTGGCTTATAAAAGAAGAGAATATATTCAAATTAAATGATTTAATAATTTCAAAAAACACTAACAAAAAGGATTTTTAATATGATTAACGTTGCTATTGTAGGTGTTGGAAATTGCTGTTCGTCTCTTTATCAAGGGATTTATTTTCACTCAGATAGCGATCCAATAATTAATAATCTAGGTATTTCAATCAAAGATATTAATGTGAAAGCTGCATATGATGTTGATTGTAGGAAAGTTGGCTTACCAATATCAAAAGCAATTTTTGCAAAACCCAACTGTGCAAGGGTATTCTGTACCGATTTGCCAGAAGGTCCGATCGTCGAGAAAATTGAAGTTTTTGATGGTGTATCTCCGTATATGAGCAATCAACCTGAAGATCGCGGGTTTCGGGTTTCGAGTGATCAAAAACCAATTGACTTGGTTTCTGGCCTTAAAGAAAACGAAATAGATATATTGATAAACTATTTACCTGTTGGCCCTCAGAAGGCTACCGAATATCTTGCTGAATGTTGTCTGGAATCTGGTGTTTCGTTGCTTAATTGTATTCCAGTTTTCATAGCGTCTGATCCGGAGTGGGACAAGAAGTTCTACGATAAAGGCATCCCTATCATAGGTGATGATATGAAGAGTCATTTAGGTGCGTCAATATTGTCACAAGTATACCAGGAATTAGCACACTCAAGAAATCTAACTGTTGACTATCATCAGCAAATTAATATTGGTGGAAATACTGACTTTAATAATATGATGGTTCAAGAGAGATTAACATCCAAAAAAATCTCGAAAGAGAACGTTATTAGAAGTCAAAATGAAATTGCCGGAGTGTATGTTCACGAGGATTCTATTTTTGCCGGACCATCGACTTATATACCTTATTTGAAGGATAATAAGGTTGCGCATATACGCTTGGAGCTTACCGGGTTTGGAGGAAGCAAAGTCGAAATTGACACTAAATTATCGGTGCAAGATTCTGAGAACTCAGCTGGCGTTGTGATTGACGCTATACGTTATTTGAAGATTGCTAGAGACATGGGATTAAAAGGTGCCTTAAAAGGTCCT
This sequence comes from Photorhabdus kleinii, assembly GCF_025384885.1. NCBI lineage: Bacteria > Pseudomonadati > Pseudomonadota > Gammaproteobacteria > Enterobacterales > Morganellaceae > Photorhabdus > Photorhabdus kleinii. Next base: position 21,695 of record NZ_JAJAFY010000024.1, on the reverse strand, counting down.
TCAGCATGGACTCAGAAAACACCCCCTGTGCAGTTAAAAATCGAAGAAGCAATTTCTGAATGTCAAAAGCTGGTTGCCTTTGAAGTACCAAAATACATGTTTTAAGTTTGAGGGGAACTATGAACAAGCCAATTTATGTTTTAGGTTCTGGGTTATCACATGACGGATCAGCGTGCTTAATGAAGAATGGTAAGATTATCGTTGGCATTGAAAAAGAAAGGCTCACGAAGATTAAGCATGATGGATTTAATGATAATGATGCTATAAGGTATTGCTTAAACGCAGCAGGAATCACTTTTAAGGATGTATACCCGTCATCTTTCAAGTTGCCTCTTTGTTGGCTGCACTCGCTCACCCCGGTCACATAGTTTGCTATGCTCCCGGGGATTCACTCCCTTGCCGTCGCGATGCATCTTGAAATCCATTGGGTATAGATCTATTTGTTGAGAAATATACGGTAAATGAAAAACACAAGCCTGATGATGTAATCAAACGTCGAGGTAGAATTATACCTGAGTACCTCCCCATTGTTAGAATTGGTCACCATATTGCGCACGCATACAGTGCAGTTGGCACTTCTCCATTTTCAGAGTCTGCCGTGATTGTATGCGATGGCATGGGAGGAAGTATTGATAGTTGCCTAGATCATGACATAAGACTAGTTCCCAGCGATATAGCAAAATTATCTAAATCGGACTATATCGACTATTTTGAAAAGGAGAGCTACTATAAATTCTTTAATAATAATGTAATACCAGTATTTAAAGATTACTCAAGATTTAATTTTAATGATCTAAATAGATATAAAATTGCGCCTTATGATATCGAACATTCCATAGGTGGGCTATATGGAGGTGCAAGTAAGTTTGTATTCGGTAACGACTTCAACGAAGGCAAATTAATGGGCTTGGCACCATATGGTAAAAGTGGAAGATTCTCGGGCGAACTATTTCTGATGAAGGATGCCAGGGTCAAGATAAACTATGACCTAATTGAGAACTTGGGCCTAAAAGATACAAACATCAAGGATAATTTCCAGTATTGTGCTGATTTAGCTAAATGGGTGCAAGAACAAACTGAAGAAGCTTTATTTTATCTGCTTAATGAATACTACAAAATGTACTCGTCAGATAACTTATGTTATGCGGGTGGATTAGCACTAAACGCGGTAGCTAATAGTAAAATAACGCAGAATACGCCATTCAAGAATGTTTATATTCAGCCAGCTGCTGGTGATAATGGCCTTGCAATAGGAGCATGTTATTACGGTTGGATGAAAGTACTTAATAAAGAAAAAGTCCTATTTAATGGAAACCCATATTTTGGCATAAAGTATGATACCTCTGAGTCTAGTCTATGCAAATACTTGGATGACAACTATGTAATAACTAAGCCGGGTAATTTGGAAGAAGTTGTCGCAAAGCATATTAGTGAGGGAAAGGTAGTCGGGTGTTTTAGAAAGGGATCTGAATTTGGACCTCGGGCTTTGGGGAACAGGAGTATATTAGCTGATCCAAGAAGAAAAGAGATGCTCGATTATATCAACATTGAAATCAAGAATCGTGAAGAATTTCGTCCATTCGCGCCTTCAATTTTAAAGGATAGGTATTCAGACTTCTTTAAGCCTGGCAATGAAGATAGCGATTATATGATCAAGGTTTCACAAGTAATACCAGAGAAATCAGAGCAAATTGGTGCGGTAGTACATGTCGATGGAACTGCTCGCGTTCAAACAGTGACTAGAGAATTAAACAGAAACTACTATAATCTTATTAATGAGTTCTACAAACTTACAGATGTCCCAATTTTGCTGAATACCTCCTTTAATGGCAAGGACACTCCCATTGTAGAAACTCCCGAAGATGCGATTAATTTCTATAGGGAAAGCAAGCTGGATTTTTTAATTATAGATAACTATCTCATTCATAGGAAGTAGAGAAGTATGCTAAAGGATGAAAGGTTTGTACATGCCAAGCAAGTTATTGCAGATGCAGGAAATATTGCACTAGAAATGTTTAACAACCTAGCTTTTATATGTGAACATAAAAAAGAAGGAGATGTGCTTACCAGTGCTGACCTGATTGTAGATGAGTATATAAAAAGCTCCATTTCAGATATATTTCCTAGTGATACGATTGTTTCTGAAGAGTCTTCCTTTCATCACTTTACAGATACAAGCGAATATATCTGGCTAATTGATCCAATTGACGGAACTCATAGCTTTTCCACAGGTGTGTTTGGATGGTGTATATCTATTGCTGCCTTTAGGAAAGGCAGCATATTATTTGGTTTAATCTACGATCCAATTCGTAAAGAATGTTTTAGTGCTTACCATGCTCAAGGAGCTTTCTTAAATTCCACAAGATTATCTGCAAGCGCCCAGCCGTTTGTAGAGCAGGAGCATAGTCCTATGCCTTACTTAGCGTTTGGTACGTCTTATCGTGATGACAAGAGGAAAATTTCAAAAGCATTAACAAGTTTACTTGAGTTTGGCTACTTGCCCTATAGAAATGGTAGCGCAGCTCTCTGTATGTCATACGTTGCTGCAAACCGTCTGCTTGCGTTCTTTGAGCTAAATTTGTATCAATGGGATGTCGCAGCGGGATATATTATATTAAAGGAGGCAGGCTTTCAGGTACATTATTCTTTTAGTGATATAAGCAGTGCTCAAGCATTAATATGTGGTAGGCATGATATTGTAAAAATGATTAAAAGTGAGATATTTTAGGCTGGCTTATTATGATTATCAGTATTATCATTCCTTGTTATAATAATACGATTCAATTACTATCGACTATAGCATCTTTAGATAATCAAATACTACCAAATAAGGTTGAATTGGAGGTGGTGATAGTTGATGACGGTTCAGACGAGCCCATAAATGTAAATAATATTAATTGCATGCATGAAATAATTGTCGTTTCTCAAAGGGATGAAGGATTTCAAGTGTCATTAGCTAGAAACCGAGGAGCAAGGATTGCCAGTGGTGAAGTTTTATTGTTCGTTGATTGTGGAATATATCTAGAAAAAAATGCTGTTTCGAGTATTATCGAACCTTCTTTGTGTGATAAATGCTGTGTGTCTCTAGGAAATATTTACGGAATCACTAACTGCGCTGACAACAAGAAAATCATTCTTAGCGATATTGAAAATTATGGAGTCGAAGGTGCATTAAAACTATATATCTCAACTTCCACTTTTCTTGATCCTAGAATCTATCATCTTTCATATCATGATATGGATATGCGGAACTTACGTGCTCCATGGGTGTATTGCTGGGGTGGGGTAATAGCTATACACAAGTCTCTCTTCGACTCTATATCTGGATTTGATGAGTCGTTCAGATCTTGGGGAGGCGAGGATATCGAGTTGGGTATTAGGCTTATGAAAGAGGGAGCAATATTTAGTTTCGTTTTTGAATCAGCTTCGATGCATATCCCTCAATCAGAAGACGTTGTCAGTAAAAAGAAATCTAACTTTAATGCCTTTGAATATATACACTCTAAGCATTTACTAGATGAAACATACCTGTTATTACAGCATGAATATTGGGGGATTGAAGAGGTACTTCGTCAAAGATCAGTTTTGAGGCGGACTCAATGACGTCTCGCGTAACCACTGATACTTATCGAATAATTAAGCTTGCGTTGCCGATTATGGCTCAGTCGATATTGTTTACTTCGATGTCAATTATCGACACAATAATGATTGGGTATATAGGCACAGAAGAGCTAGCTGGAATGGGACTGGCAACTAGTATTGTGTTAGTTTTTTTGAGTGTAGTCTACTCTTTCTCAAATTCAGTATCAGTTATAGTTGCTCAAAATAAGCACTTGCCAAACACTCTAAAATTGATTGTGACTAATGGGCTTGTACTTAGTCTTACTTTATCATTTTTCATTTTTTCTATTGTTAAGCTGTTTAACGAAGAAGTTATTTTGTTTTTTTGGGGAGAGGAGGATTACACCTCTAAAGCAATAGACTACCTTGATGTCATTTCATATACAATTTTGGCGTCTGCCATCATTCAAGTCTATATAGGTCTTCTCAATGCGCTCGGTAACACATTGTTAGCGTTTCTGATATCTGCAAGTGGTGTTGTTTCCAATATCTTTTTCAGCTATTTTTTGGTTTTTGGCATAGCTGATGTGGATGGACTTGGATTTATTGGAGCTGCATTGGGCTCAATTCTTTCAAAGTTAGTAGAAATAGGGCTAATCATATTCTTTCTATTAAAAAAGTACAATGGATTGTACCTTGACTTTTACAAGTTTAATTATAAGTGCAAATCCTCTAGAGAGTTGCTGAATATAGGAGGTGCGCAAGCTATAAATGCTTTACTGTGGGCGGCGAGTGTGAACCTATACACTTTAATAATTGCTTTTCAAGGCAAAGATTTAGTGGCTTCAGCAGCAGTGATCTCCTCAATTACTAACCTAGCCCATATTTCTTATTGGGGGATTGCAATTGCTGCAGGGATCGTGATAAGTGAAGCGTTAGGCAAAAAGGAGTATGAAAGAGCCACGGCTATATCACGTTTGTGTATAGCATTAGGTTTGGCATTCGCTTTACTACTCGCAGTCCTACTCTATCTGCTAAATGGGTTTATTTTATCCTTTTATCCTGGGTTATCACAAAGGTCTATTGACTTTATTCAGGGCGCTTATTTTATTGTATTATTTACTATTGTTATCAGGTCACTTTCAACGATAAATATCGTCGGCGCTCTCAGGAGTGGGGGAGACAATCGCTTTATCATCATTATGGATGTGGTAGCAGCATGGTTTTTTGGTATACCCCTTTGCTACATAATACTTTTCTATACAGATTTACCTTTGTTTTTGGCTTTCATTGCGCCAATGGTGGAAGACATGGTAAAAGCGGTCCTTTCAACCTTTCGAGTGATTGGAGAAAAATGGCAGAGAACTATTAGCGTGTCTGATTAATTATGATGTCCTCCCTAAGATTCGATCAAGTATCAACTTGAGATCTGGACCACCTCACTTACTGCTTGCATCCGAGGTTTATTTATAACAATCAAATCCCTATAGGTAATAATAGGGTTATTGTTTACCAACAGAAAGAAGCCTCTGTACGTTGAAAATACAGAGGCTTATTTTTACTACAAATTTATCTTCCAAAATAGTTCATAATTTACTCTTGTCAACACATTTTTTCATAAACCACAATTCTGGTCATTTATTAGTACCCGAATATAGCTAATCTTCGCCATATATATCCCTGCTTAGTACCAATACGAAACTATTATTTCGTAAATTTCACGGATTAGTGAGTTTTGAAAAACCTTTCTTTATTGGTTTATCTTTGTTATTTTTCATAAATTATATTTATGGTTTTTCTGTCTAAATGTATAGTGAATCGTTTTTATGGAGACAGCGGTTGATGGTGTTACTCTTTGGAGTATTTATAAGATAACAGAAGAAGAGAAATAATATGGGACAGGAGTTAATTATATCTACTCAATCATCTGATATGGATTTTTTATTATATTTTTTATTTATGATAATTTTTTCTATGTTTTTTTTATTTATTAAAAAATACACAGAAAGTAAAAAGAGTATTTTTCTATTTATAATTAATCTTTTGTTTTTGTTTTCTTTTTGCACAGATCAATTAATTATATCTAAATTTAGTTATTCCTTGATTCCACCATTTAGATTTTTGAATTTAAATGATGAGGTAATAAGAGTAAGTGCGGTGATATTTTCAATTTTAATCATGATAATGTTCCCAAGGAAGTTTAAATGTTGACGATAAATTACTGGTGAAAAAGAATAATGGATTATACCGAAATTATTATTTCTACTAAATCATCATGGTTGGATATATTATACTATTATGTTTTATCTCTTGTTATATTGTTTTTTATATTTATTTTTAAGATAAGAATAAATATAACAATAACAATAACAATAACAATATCATAGTTATTTTTGGTGTTATCTTGGTTATTTTATTATCTAGTGCCCAATTAATTCTAACAGGATATGAGTACGATATGCCCAATTTTTATTAATTTTAAAAGCGAAAGTATAAAGGTTGGTGGTTTTATATTTTCATTATTGTATATTATTTTAATACTAAGAAGATATTCTAGATGATTTTTTCAAAGATATAAAATTTAGTTACTGAACTAATTGTTGATAACGCTACAGTTCTGAGTATTTATCAGCTAGAAAAGGAAAAATAATGATGGATTATATTGATGTTACAATTTCCACTCAATCTACTTGGCAGGATGTTTTTCTGTACTATTCTTTATCATTGATTATTTTGCTTTTTCTTTTTTTTATAAAATTTTTCATAGAAAAAAAAGAAGTTATATACTCTCTGTTTTTGGTTTCTTTATAATAGTAATTTTTTGTTCAATTCAATTATTTATTGTTAAATATGATGGATATCATGAAGTTATATCAATTTTTATTAATTTAAATAGTGAAGATATTAAAATAGGAAGTATGATATTCTCTGTTTTATATGCTTTGGTTCTACCGAAAAAAGTTCAATAATGAAATAAGGTGTTAAATTAAAACGCCTTGTTTTGATTATTTAATAAATCCTGTCATCCAAAATACTATAACCGCCAGTACCTGCGATAAGGTGATTCCAGGTAATGTTTGTATATTTTAACGAAATACTTTCCTGTGGTGGAAGCTCATTATGATTCAATGAATGTGGATGTAAGACACTTATTTCAGTGATTGTGGCGCCAGTGATCTTTATATTGTAATAACGTTCTTGAGCACCATTTGAGTTAGTTCGGTAAAAATCAATAGAGCATTCAAGAGACTCATTATCAGAAATAGCCACACCGAGTAATGGTGATGATTTGTCGATAGGTTTTTGGATAATAATGGGTTGATGATCGACATTTTGAGCCCGTGTTATCGCATGGCTTAAGCTATAAACTAATATCTGATCAAGATGGTTTGCTTGATATTTATTACCAATAGAATCAACAGAAGAACATCCAGCCGATATTAATCCCTGTTTTTTCCCCTTTATTGTCATGTAAATCATGTCAGCCATATTTATATCCTTAGATTATATTTAAGTGATGTTTTACAGAAACATTAAATAAATTACACTTTATCTATTGGAAATAACAGATAAAAAAAGCGCCCATAGAGAATCAATATGAGCGCTTATTTCAGTTGATAATAATATCAATTAGATATCAATATTGGCTGCTTTCAGGGCATTCTCTTCAATAAATGCTCGACGAGGTTCAACAGCATCACCCATCAGAGTTGTAAACAGTTGGTCAGTTGCAATGGCATCTTTTACTGTTACACGCATCATGCGGCGGGTTTCTGGGTTCATGGTAGTTTCCCATAACTGTTCAGGGTTCATTTCTCCCAAGCCTTTATAACGCTGTATAGACAATCCACGGCGAGACTCTTTAGTCAACCAGTTTAGCGCTTGTTCAAAGCTGCTAACCGATTGGCGTCGTTCACCACGTTCGATATAAGCGCTTTCTTCGATCAAGTTGCGAAGTTTATCGCCTAGCTGAGTGATACGGTGATATTCGCCACCGTGGACAAAATCGAAGTCCAACAGATAATCAGTATCAACACCATGTGTACGAACACACAGAATCGGTTCGTACATTTGGCGCTCACGATTTTCATGGAGGCGATAACTGTAGCTGCTGCCGTTTTGTTCACTGTCATTCAGACGGGTGACCAGCATTTCAATCCATTCTTCAACTTTCGTCTTATCAGACAATACTTCTTCGGTCAGTTTCGGATGATAAATTAGGCTATTTAATAAACTTAGCGGATACAGACGTTCCATGCGTTTAATGATTTTTTGAACACCATTAAATTCGGTCACCAATTTTTCCAGCGGTTCGCCTCTCAGGGCTGGCGTGTGCTCATTGGTGTAAAGTGAAGCGCCATCTAGTGCAATGGATAGTTGGTATTCATCCATTGCTTCATCATCTTTAATATATTGTTCTTGTTTGCCTTTTTTGACTTTATACAACGGTGGTTGAGCAATAAATACATGACCACGTTCAATGATTTCTGGCATTTGACGATAGAAGAAAGTCAGCAATAGGGTACGAATATGAGAACCATCGACGTCCGCATCCGTCATGATGATAATGCTGTGGTAACGCAGCTTATCTGGGTTATATTCGTCACGGCCAATTCCACAGCCCAATGCAGTGATCAGGGTCGCGACTTCTTGAGAAGAGAGCATTTTATCGAAACGTGCTTTTTCGACATTCAGGATTTTGCCTTTTAGCGGCAAAATTGCCTGATTTTTGCGGTTACGGCCCTGTTTTGCCGAACCGCCCGCAGAGTCCCCTTCCACTAAGTAGAGTTCAGAAAGTGCGGGATCACGTTCCTGACAATCAGCCAGTTTGCCTGGCAGTCCAGCCAGATCAAGAGCACCTTTACGACGTGTCATTTCACGTGCTTTACGGGCTGCTTCACGGGCACGGGCAGCGTCGATAATTTTACCAACGACGGTTTTAGCGTCATTTGGGTTTTCCAGCAGGTATTCCACCAGCTTCTCGTTCATCAGTGTTTCAACCGCCGTTTTCACCTCGGAAGAAACCAGTTTATCTTTGGTCTGAGAAGAGAATTTTGGATCAGGTACTTTAACAGAAATAACTGCGACCAAACCTTCACGTGCATCATCGCCGGTGGCGCTGACTTTAGATTTCTTGTTGTACCCTTCTTTATCCATGTAACTATTAAGGGTACGTGTCATCGCAGTGCGGAAGCCAACTAAGTGAGTTCCCCCATCGCGTTGTGGGATATTATTGGTAAAGCAGTAAATATTTTCCTGGAAACCATCATTCCATTGCATTGAAATTTCAACGCCGATGCCATCTTTTTCTGTAGAAAAATAGAAAACATTTGGATGAATGGGTGTTTTGTTTTTATTTAGGAACTCAACAAACGCTTTAATTCCACCTTCATAATGGAAGTGGTCTTCTATATTAGTGCGCTTATCAATAAGACGGATGGATACACCGGAATTCAGGAAGGATAGTTCACGCAGGCGTTTAGCCAGAATGTCGTGCTGGAATTCTGTGTTATTACGGAAAGTATCCATGCTCGGCCAGAAGCGGACACGGGTACCTGTTTGTTCAGTTTCTCCAACGACTTTCAGTGGGCTTTGTGGCACACCAAGGTGATAAGTCTGTTCATGAACTTTACCGTCACGGCGGATAACCAACTCCAGCTTTTCAGACAAGGCGTTAACAACAGAAACCCCTACGCCGTGCAAACCGCCGGAGACCTTATAAGAGTTATCATCGAATTTACCCCCCGCATGCAGCACCGTCATAATAACTTCGGCTGCTGAAACACCTTCTTCTTCGTGTATACCGGTAGGAATACCGCGGCCATCATCCTGTACGGAGACTGAGTTATCAGCATGGATAGTGACGATAACTTCACTACAGTGGCCTGCGAGGGCTTCGTCGATAGCGTTGTCGACAACCTCGAAGACCATGTGGTGTAAGCCGGTACCATCGTCTGTATCACCGATATACATGCCCGGACGTTTACGAACCGCATCCAGCCCTTTTAATACCTTGATACTTGAGGAGTCATATGTATTCGACATCAACGTTTCTCGCTCATTTTTAATCCTGTGGTTGAACCTCTATTTTGCCATTTTCCACGCGAAACATCTTGCTATTTCCATCAAGCATGTCTGTTATTTGGTCAGGATTTATCGCACTGACAAATACCTGAGCTTGCGTGGATTTTAGACGAGCGGCCAGCAACTGACGGCGGCCGGCATCCAGTTCGGAGGCAAAATCATCAAGCAGATACAGACATTGTTGTCCGCTCTGTCGGGTGAAATATTCACCCTGTGCTAGCCGCAGTGCGCACATCAGTAACTTTAATTGACCGCGGGATAGCATATCTTCTACTGGTGTTCCTTCTGCACGAATGCGCAGATCTGCCTTGTGTGGGCCGGAAGCTGTATAGGTTAACGTTCTGTCACGCTCAAATTGGCGCTCCAGTAATTCAGCATAATCACTCTCTTTGTCCCATCCCTGTTGAAAAGAGAAACTTAATGTAAATTCGGGTAAGAACTGCTTACAGGTATTCGTGATATCCTGAGTGATGTTTGTAACATATTCACCACGCCACTGATTTATTTGGTTAGCGAGTGGTACCAATTCCTGATCCCAAGGCCGTATCTGGCTGTAGCGGGTAACTTGTCGTAGTGCTGCATTGCGTTGTTTGAGTAGCCGTTTTAAGTTTACCCATGCAGAAAAAAAGCGTGGCTCATTGTGAAAGCACCCCCAGTCAATAAAAGCCCGTCGATACTTTGGCCCGCCATTTAACAGGGTAAACCCTTCTGGAGTAATAAGCTGCATAGGTAACATCTTGGCCAGTTCTGCAATTTTACAGCCATCACTACCATCAATTCTGACTTTACTGTCGCCATTACGGTTTTTACTCAGACCGATAGACCGTTCCCGCTCATTCTCCTGTTGTCCTAACCGCCCATGCAGAACGAACTCATCGCAGTCATGACGGATTACCCGTCCTGCTTGAATACTACGAAAAGAGCGCCCGTGACCCAGCGTATAAATCGCTTCCAGTACGCTGGTTTTGCCGCTGCCATTAGATCCAACCAGAAAGTTAAATCCGGTAGCTAGAGGCAAATCAGCGGCGGCGATATTACGAAAACCGCGGATAAGTAAACGCGTGAGAGTCATATACCTGAAATAAAAATCCGGTTACAGGCGCATTGGCATCACGACATAAGCCGCATTGTGGTTTGCACAGTCTTCTATCTGAACACTGGAAATAGCATCAGTCAGTAGTAAACGGACCTCTTCACATCTTAGTGTATTGAGAACATCTAGCACGTAACTGACATTAAAGCCTATTTCCATTTCAGCACCTTGGTAGCTGACATCTACAATCTCTTCGGCTTCTTCCTGTTCAGGGTTATTTGCTGTGATTTTTAGCTGGTTTTCACTGAAATAAAGGCGAACTCCGCGAAATTTCTCATTAGAGAGAATAGCTGCGCGTGAAAAAGCCTGTTTCAGCATATCGCAATTAGCTTCCAGAGTTTTATCCGGGTTCTTTGGTAATACGCGACGATAATCAGGAAAACGTCCATCCACCAATTTAGAGGTGAAAATAAAGTCGCCAACGTGGGCACGAATATTGTTACTGCCGATTTGTAACTGTAGCGGAGTATCGCCACCATCCAGCAATCTCATTAGTTCAATAACGCCTTTACGTGGCACGATGACCGAATGGGAAGGCAGCTTTTGACCAATTCCCATAGAACAGACTGCCAGACGGTGACCATCCGTTGCAACTGTACGCAGCTCTTCTCCTTCGGTTTCAAACAACATACCGTTGAGGTAATAGCGGACATCCTGGTGAGCCATTGAGAACTGAGTTGATTCAATAAGGCGCTTCAGTGTGGCTTGTGGCAGTGAAAACTCCACCTCACTTTGCCAGTCATCAAGATTTGGAAAATCAGAAGCGGGCAGTGTGGAAAGTGAGAAACGGCTGCGACCAGAACGCACCAATAGGCGGTCGCCATCCAGTTCTACACTGATCTCGGCCCCATCTGGCAAACCTCGCCAGATATCAAAGAATTTACGTGCCGGTACCGTGGTTGCACCTTCTTCGTGTGGCAATGAAAGCGTGACTCTTGCCATCATTTCCATTTCTAAATCTGTGCCGGTCAGCAACAGGGAACCTTCTGTAACCTGTAGTAATAAATTACCAAGAATAGGCAGGGTAGGACGCCCACTCAGCGGGCTACTGACCTGTTGCAGTGGTTTTAACAATTGCTCACGTTCAATGATAAATTTCATAGCACTAGGAAGACAATGTTCTGATTAAGTTAGAAAAATCCTCTTTGATGTCGTGACTTTCTTCACGCAGTTGCTCGATTTTACGACAAGCATGCAGCACAGTTGTGTGGTCACGTCCACCAAAGGCATCCCCGATTTCAGGCAAGCTGTGGTTGGTTAACTCTTTTGCCAGCGCCATTGCCATTTGCCTTGGACGGGCAACGGAACGGGAGCGCCGTTTGGAAAGTAAATCGGCCACCTTGATTTTATAATACTCAGCGACTGTTTTCTGAATATTATCAATGGTAACCAGTTTTTCTTGCAGTGCTAACAGATCACGTAATGCTTCACGTACAAAATCAATAGTAATCGCTCGGCCAGTAAAATTGGCATTTGCTATTACCCTGTTCAATGCCCCTTCAAGCTCACGGACATTAGAACGCAGACGTTTGGCTATAAAGAAAGCAACTTCGCCTGGTAACTGGATTTCGTTTTCGTCTGCCTTTTTCATCAAAATAGCGACACGGGTTTCGAGTTCCGGTGGTTCAATTGCAACGGTTAGCCCCCAGCCAAAACGGGATTTTAACCGATCTTCTACCCCATTGATCTCTTTTGGGTAGCGATCTGATGTCAGAATAATCTGTTGATTACCTTCCAGTAATGCATTGAATGTGTGGAAGAACTCTTCTTGAGAGCGTTCTTTATTGGCAAAAAACTGAATATCATCGATCAGTAATGCGTCGACAGAGCGGTAATAGCGTTTGAACTCTTCTATTGCATTATTTTGTAATGCCTTGACCATATCCTGAACAAAACGTTCAGAATGCATATAGACCACCTTGGCATTTGCCTTACGTGCCATAATACTGTTACCTACGGCATGTAATAGGTGGGTTTTACCCAAACCCGTACCACCATAAAGAAATAGTGGGTTATAGGCACCGCCGGGATTATCAGCTACCTGTCTTGCAGCAGCACGAGCAAGTTGGTTGGATTTACCTTCAACAAAGTTATCAAAAGTATGTTTTTGGTTAACATTAGAGCGATAAGAGAGCTCTGGTTGTACCGTAGTGTTATCCCAACTGGGGCGTACTGATGTGCTCTGTGGTGCAGGTGTAACTGGCGTATGAGCAACAACCCTTTGTGGTGGGCTATCGTTTTGGGAAACGGGTTTATTGCCAACTTCGAAACGTAATAATGGTACTTCTGCTCCACAGAAGTCATTCAACAATCCATTGATATTGTTGATATACTTCTCTCTTACCCAGTCCAGAACGAACCGATTTGGGGCATAAAGTGCCAGAGTGTTACCACTTAGCTCTGCCTGAAGGGGGCGTATCCACATACTGAATTCTGTGGCAGGTAATTCATCCTGCAATCGGGCAAGACATTGCTGCCAAAGCGAAAGTGACACGGTGGACTCCCCTAAAACAAGGCCAATTAACAATTAAAGAAATCGGAGTGGTTAGCTCATTATATTGGGTACAAAACAACGACTCCTCTAAGGCGAGGAAGGATCAATTGTTATGTGTATGGCGATTTTTAATGTCATCGCTCCCCCATGATCCGAGGATAAGATCCAAATCATGGCTTGGGATCATAGCGCAAAAGACGATATAGATCTTCATTCTTTTACACAGTTTAAGCGCTTTTTATCCACAGGATAAAATTGTGTGTGAAATAAAGGGCTGTAAAGGGGTTGTAGTGGAATTATGGAGGATGCCAAATGCAGATCGAGGATAAGCCGATATTCGAAATAAAATCGGGCCAAGGATCATAACAAAAAACGAAGATCTGCCAGTGATCGTTGCGCTTTGTTCAGTAGTCCGTATAATATTGCACCCTATGTGCGATACCAGAGTTTTTACCGATAATGTTTGGTGAAGGGTCTGGTGTACGCATGGGCCAGAGTGTTGGTAAACATCCAACTCAGTAGAAAAGCCGGCCGACTTTGTGTTATGTAAATTGACTCAGGGCTGTACATTTTATTACAATCCCGCTTCTTTTATATTGATGTTGCGATTGAGGCATCGGTGTCTATTTCTCACTGGCTGCCAACGCATTTACTGAATCAGTAATAATCTTAAGTTAGGTAGAAATCGCTATGAAACGCACTTTCCAACCATCCGTACTGAAGCGTAACCGTTCTCATGGTTTCCGCGCTCGTATGGCTACCAAAAATGGTCGTCAGGTTCTGGCTCGCCGTCGTGCAAAAGGCCGTACTCGTCTGACCGTTTCTAAGTAATAAAGCTAACCATCTAGTGGTTAAGCTCGCTTTTCCGAGGGAGTTACGCTTGTTAACTCCCAAGTATTTCACTTATGTTTTCCAGCAACCCCAACGGGCAAGTTCGCCAGAGATTACTATCCTTGGTCGCCCGAACGAGCTGGGGCATCCCCGTATCGGTCTTACTATAGCCAAGAAAAATGTTAAACGTGCTCATGAGCGTAACCGGATTAAGCGGTTAGCCCGTGAAAGCTTCCGTTTAAACCAACATAACTTGCCTCCTATGGATTTTGTGGTATTGGTTAGGAAAGGCGTTGCTGAGCTTGATAACCGTGCGTTAACGGAGGCGTTGGGTAAATTATGGCGTCGTCACTGTCGTTTGGCTCGCGTTTCCTGATCGCATTAATCCGGGGATATCAGTTGGTAATAAGCCCGCTGTTGGGGCCTCGTTGTCGCTTTAATCCTACATGCTCTCAATATGGCATTGAGGCATTATGTCGATTTGGGGTGATAAAAGGCTGTTGGTTAACGGTGAAACGCGTATTAAAATGCCACCCTTTACATGAAGGTGGTGATGATCCTGTCCCACCGGTAAAAAACAACGATAACAGAGAACACTAACGATGGATTCGCAACGTAATCTTCTTCTCATCGCTTTGCTGTTCGTTTCTTTCTTGGTCTGGCAAGCATGGGAAGCAGATAAAAATCCGCAGCCAACGACAGTACAGGCCACGCAACAAACGGATATGCCGAGCAGTGAGAATCAAGCTGTACCAGGCAGTGGAAAAGGTAAACTTATCACGGTTAAAACTGATGTGCTCTCTTTGACCATCAATACTCGTGGCGGTGATATCGAAGAGGCTGACCTGTTAGCCTATCCTGATACCTTGGGTTCAAACCAGCCATTCAAATTGTTGGAAACAACACCTGCTTTCATTTATCAAGCGCAAAGCGGATTGACGGGGAAAGATGGTCCAGATAACCCGATGAATAGTGAGCGCCCGCTGTATACCGCAGCACAGGATAGCTATGTATTGGCTGATGGACAGGATGAATTGCGTATCCCGATGAATTTCGTCACTAAAGATGGCATTGTTTACGTCAAAACATTTGTCCTGAAACGTGGTGAATACGCGATTAGTGTGGATTACCATATTCATAACACGACAGAAAAACCGTTACAGATGACCTTCTTTGGTCAGTTGAAACAAAGTGTTGAACTACCCAAGCATCGTGATACAGGCAGCAGTAACTTTGCCCTGCATACTTATCGTGGCGCCGCCTATTCTTCAGATGATACCAAATACAAAAAATACAGCTTTAGCGATATTGAAGGTGAATCTTTATCCGTGACCACCAAAGGTGGCTGGATTGCCATGTTGCAGCAATATTTTGCTACCGCTTGGGTTCCCGCGGTGAATGAAACCAGTACCTTCTACACTGCCGCATTAGGTAAAGAGATGGCGGCGATTGGCTATAAGAGTGCACCAATCTCTGTTGCCGCTAACAGTGAAAAAACGGTCTCTTCTACACTGTGGATTGGTCCGGAAATTCAAGATGAAATGGCCGCTGTAGCACCTCATCTGGATCTGTCTGTAGACTATGGTTGGTTGTGGTTTATCTCTCAGCCATTATTTAAACTGTTGAAGTTCCTGCATGGTTTTATTGGTAACTGGGGCTTCTCCATCATTGTTATCACCTTTATTGTGCGTGGTATCATGTACCCGCTGACCAAAGCACAATACACTTCAATGGCGAAAATGCGTCTGTTACAGCCTAAATTGGCGGCTATGCGCGAGCGGATTGGTGATGATAAACAGCGTATGAGCCAGGAAATGATGGCATTGTACAAAGCAGAGAAAGTGAACCCACTGGGTGGCTGTTTGCCTCTGTTGATTCAAATGCCAATCTTCCTTGCTTTATATTACATGTTGATGGGTTCTGTTGAATTGCGTCATGCGCCATTTGCTGGCTGGATTAATGATCTGTCTGCGCAAGATCCTTATTACATCCTGCCGTTGCTGATGGGTGTGACCATGTTCATCATCCAGAAAATGTCTCCGACAACAATTACTGATCCGATGCAACAGAAGATTATGACCTATATGCCAGTCATATTTACCATATTCTTCTTATGGTTCCCATCAGGTCTGGTTTTGTACTATATCGTCAGTAATTTGGTGACAATTATTCAGCAGCAATTGATTTATCGTGGGCTGGAAAAACGCGGTTTGCATAGTCGCGAGAAAAAGCCAGCGAAATAAAACATATACCCTATGGATTTCAAGATGCATCGCGGCGGCAAGGGAGCGAATCCCCGGGAGCATAGATAACGATGTGACCGGGGTGAGTGAGTGCAGCCAACAAAGAGGCAACTTGAAAGATGACGGGTATAGCTTCAGCCAGAATACATGCTGGCCGTTGTAACGGGAAAGGCGGTCATTGACCGCCTTAACTATTTGAGTTAAAAGCAATTTGAGCGAAAAAGTCAATAGAGAGATAACCATGAATACCACGGATACGATTGTTGCTCAGGCTACCCCACTAGGGCGAGGAGGGGTTGGCATTTTGCGTGTTTCCGGCCCGAAAGCTGCACAGGTCGCTGAGGTGGTATTAGGTAAATTACCCAAACCCCGTTATGCAGATTATCTGCCATTTCGTGATGTAGATGGTCAGGTACTTGATCAGGGAATTGCTATTTACTTTCCGGGACCCAATTCATTTACCGGAGAAGATGTACTGGAGCTTCAAGGGCATGGTGGGCCGGTTATTCTCGATTTGCTACTTAAACGTATTCTGACTCTGCCAGGTGTGCGAATCGCTAATCCTGGTGAGTTTTCTGAACGCGCTTTTCTTAATGACAAACTGGATTTAGCTCAGGCGGAAGCCATTGCTGACCTGATCGATGCCAGTTCGGAGCAGGCTGCCCGTTCAGCGATGAATTCCTTACAGGGCGCTTTTTCGACTCAAGTTCACCAGATGGTGGAAGCACTTACTCACTTACGAATCTATGTAGAAGCGGCTATTGATTTTCCAGATGAAGAGATTGATTTCCTTTCTGATGGGAAAATCGAGGCCAAATTGGATGAAGTGATGGCTGAGCTTGGGCGTGTACGTGCTCAGGCTCGTCAGGGTAGCCTTTTACGTGAAGGGATGAAAGTTGTTATCGCCGGTCGCCCTAATGCAGGGAAGTCCAGCTTGCTTAATGCATTAGCAGGCCGTGAAGCGGCGATTGTGACGGATATTGCAGGCACAACCCGTGATGTGTTGCGTGAACATATCCATATTGACGGTATGCCGTTGCATATTATTGATACCGCAGGTTTGCGTGAAGCCAGTGACGAAGTTGAGCGTATTGGTATTGAGCGTGCTTGGCAGGAAATTGAGCAGGCTGATCGTGTACTGTTTATGGTAGATAGCACGACAACGAACGCGGTTGAACCTGTGGAAATCTGGCCTGAATTTATGGCTCGTCTGCCTAAATCGCTCCCTATCACAGTCGTTCGTAATAAGACAGATATGACTGATGAAGAGACAAGTATTGCCGAAGTAAGTGGTTACTCGCTGGTTAGACTTTCTGCCCGTAGCGGTGAAGGTATCGATTTATTGCGCGATCATCTAAAAGAAACGATGGGTTTTAGTAGTAATACCGAAGGTGGTTTCTTGGCTCGTCGTCGTCATTTACAAGCATTAAATACCGCGGCGGAGCATTTACAACAGGGCCATGAACAATTGGTGGTTGCTCGTTCAGGTGAATTGCTGGCAGAAGAGCTGCGTCTGGCGCAGCAGGCATTGAGTGAGATCACGGGTGAATTTACTTCCGATGATCTGCTAGGAAGGATTTTTTCGAGTTTTTGTATTGGTAAGTGAAGTGGTCATTTTTAAAGTGTAACGCTTCAAAACCCATTTACTTCGCTTTGATCCGTTTTACCGGAATTCCATCGCGCATTGCAAAGTCGTTTTCCGATTGCTTTTAAAAAATGGCGCTGTTTTAAAAGCGCCAAATACAGTGCGGTATACGCTGTTCCAACAGCCACAACATCTGTTACCGAAACAAGATTGTTTTTAAATGATCGCCTGCCAAATCAAACTCAGGATCTTTACCTGTTAACGCTTTCGTTAGTGGCATAATTTTAGTCCTCACACCCATTCCTCGGTAATCGACATAGCCATAATCACGTAATACTTCCATAACAATGGTATTTCTGGGTGAACGCTGTCCTGCTTTCATTTTTTCTACCGTCATGGAGTTTGGTAAAGAACCTAGGCTAATTACTTCAAGCCGGTCGGAATAACTAGAAACCTCAATTCTGTTTTTAACATCGTTCTCTCCCAAGGAAGTAAAGCATTCAGTTAAAGCCGTACTTTTCACGGCGTTGATTAAACGCACTCTTACCACCTTCCAATATATCTGCCGCTAGTTTTTGCACTTCTGGCATATCGATCGCACCCTGCTGTTCTGGCAGGATCAACCCTTTGCTATCTTCCACACTCAGCACACCAATCCATTCCGCGTCACCAAATACCGGAATATTGGCGTTGTGGGTTGCGAATAAGAACTGTCGGCTTAGCTTGGCTCTGCGCAGCTCAGAAACTATACGCTCAGCAATAAAGGCGTTATCAAGGTTATCCTCCGGCTGATCAAGGATAAGTGGATCTTGGTTGTCCAATAGCAACAGGTGCAAAATCGCCGTACATTGTTGGCCGGTCGATAGTTCCCCAATTGGGCGGAAAACGGCTTCCCGTTCACCGTGAGTTATATTCAGCTCAATCGCCATTGTATCGGGAAGCTGCAACTCTTCTAGCTCAAGCAGTTTACATTCAGGCAAACGGCTTAACGCTCGTACAACGGAATTAGATATACCGAAATTAGAGGTTAATTCAGCCTCACCTTGGCGAATAGTGGCAGCAAGATTAGCTGGTGTGAACTCACCCTCTAAAACCCACGCTAGTCTTTCCTGCCCAACACCTTCCAAATTGCAATCACTCAGGAAATTCACTAATTCTTGGCGGTTACCTTTAGAATTCAGACTAAGGCGTACCTTCTGATCCAACTTGCGAGTGAGCCGTTTAACCGACTTCTGCATGGCGCTAGCACGTGCGCTGGTCTGCTGATCTAACTCAAGCAATAGTTTCTTGCGCTGACTATAGAGCTCGTTGAGTTGGGTTTGTCGGTTTTGCAAGGTAGTTTCTTTTGGGCGAATCTGTTCAATTTGCTTGAGTAAGGTTTGATATTCAGCGTCAATCTGCCGACCCGTTTTACCCTGACTTGTAGGTATGTCTTTAAACGCATTTTCAAGTTGTTCTTCTTCCGCTTGTAACCTTTCCGACAGTTGTTGCTGTAGAGGAAGTAAATCACTCGAGGCTTTACTGGAGAGCTCCTCAACCTGGATTAAACATTGAGTTAAAGAGCTCTTTAACATTTCTAAAACTTGACGCTTTTGTTTTAAAAGATCTAAGTGTGGCAATCCTTCTAAGCTGGCATCGCTTAAAAATACCGTATCTGGCAAACTGTCTTTTAAGATGTTGATAGCTTCTTTTACTCGAGCAATTTCTTCATTAACTCTCCCACTCAGTTGTTTTTCCTTTTCCAGCTTTGGAATCACTTTCAACTTTTCATCAATACCCAGCGCTTGGAATTGTTTAGCCTGATCCAATAACTTGGGTAAGCGCTCAACTTCTGCCTCAACATCTGCTTTTTGGCTAAGCGCACGAGTAATGGTTTTACGATTATCCTTTCAGAACAAAGTTTTACTAAGCATAGTATTAATTAGGGAGTAAATACTTTGATCCATACTTACTCCAGAATGCACATAACAAATTGTTTTAATAATATTTTTCACATTTTGTATTGGTAAGTGAATTTGTAGAAGGAGGATGTGGAATTTTTTTACCGGCTATAACAGGTTAAATTACATTTAACGGTTTTAGCGTGTAAAAATTGATTTACCTGTTATACCGTGTAACAATGAGGTTAACTGCTCAAATTGGTTGACCTCAATATGAAAGTGACTAATTCGAAACAACTCAGTACATATTTAAAAGATGTCAGGCTTAATCTTATCGAACAGATTAAAACAGAGTGTCAATCCTCAACAGGGAAACTTGATCCAGTTCCCAATAATTCAGAAAAATTAAAGAAAAAATAGCTAAGTCCGATAAAATATGAAATAAAACTTCAATAAACTATATAATATAGATGGAGTTATAAAATGAAGTATGACCTACGGTTAAAAACATTTGTTGATAATGATTACAGATTAGAAGATCATTTTGATTTTAAAAAAAATAGAAGATCAAAAATATAACCGTATGCTATTGGAATTGGAGCATCAATTTAAACTAAACCAAGAAGTTATTGCTTTATTAACAGAAGATGAGGCAATAAATTATATAAAAACACTAGATCATAACTTCTATAATAAATGGAAAAATAATGTTAAAACCTTTTATTCTTATGCTGATCCAGTTTCATCATTTGCTGGTAATATAAAAGACTCTTATGGCGTGGCTAAAATAGTAAATGATTTAAGAGGTTTCGGTGTTAAGGCAACGGAGTATGCCGGGAAAGATGGTAAAAAATATATAAAATTGACAGGTTACCCTACCCTACCCTAGTGTGAGAGACTATTTAAATTCTACAAGATATCTTGCTAATAATCCACGTATACCCAATGGATTTCAAGATGCATCGCAACGGCAAGGGAGAGAATCCCCGGGAGCATAGCAAACTATGTGACCGGGGTGAGCGAGTGCAGCCAACAAAGAGGCAACTTGAAAGATAACGGGTATATAGTCTCTTTTGGAGTAGGTACTCTAGGTATTCATGATGGGATTGTTAAAGGTGCTAGATTCGGTATAGTATTCTCAGCAGCATATAGAGCCGTTGAGTTAATACTTAAAGATGATTATGGATTAGCTGATTTGTTTGTGAACTTAACAATAGATGGTGCAAAATTAGCTATTTCAATAGGTATTGCTACGGCTGCTAATACTCTAATAGTTTCTCCACTCTTAGCTGTAGGGGGAAGTCTTATGCTTGTAGCTCTTGGCGTTTTTGCTCTTGGGGTTGGAGTTTCGTTTGCTTTATATTGGTTGGATGATTATTTTAAAATTAGTGAAAGAATAATTAAAAATATAAAAAATATAAAAAATATAAAAAATATAAAAAATATAAAAAATAGAAAAAGAAATGTGCTTGTAGGAACACCTACGGCAGATCAATTTTTTAATATGTGGGGTAGATATAGCCGTGGATAATATAAATAAAATAAAAATATATTTAGGTTCGCTATTTGTTTTTTTATGGCGGCATTATTTGTATTTTTCTCATTAAATGATTATATAGGTTTTTTAGGCGTGATAGTGTTATTCCATTTTCATGGAAGAGTGCGGGATTTATTTGGTTTACTCCTTTGCTTATTCATATTTATTATGCTTTTTAAGGATTGCTAAAAATAGAACAAAAAATCTCAATAGTAAAATTTGGGATTATCTTTCATGTGTATCAATAATGGGGTTTATTCTTACTTTATTTGTATCTTTTTATGTTGATGATGAATTAAAATCTGAGGGATATTTAATCTGTAGTAAATCATCATGGATGGCTCAAAATAAGTATGTTAAGGACATTTCACTTTGTCACTAAGAATA